>JBEKAP010000053.1:0-11606 GCA_050015875.1 Candidatus Dormibacteria bacterium
GAGACCGAGTTGGACGCCCAGGCGAGCAGAGCCGGCCCTGCGCCGTCCGATCCCGCTCTGGCAGCCGCCTTCGACCGGCTGTCGCCCCGGCAGCGCGCGGTGATCCTTCTTCACTACTACTCGGGGTACTCCCTCGATGAGTGCGCCGAGCTGATGGGCTGCCGACCGGGAACGGCGCGCAGCCATCTGCATCGCGCCCTGGCGGCGCTGCGAGAGGTGATGAGCTGATGAGCCACGACGAGCTCGAACAGGAGGGCCACGAGCGGCTCCACCGCTTCCTTGACGAGTCCGCGCACCACCCGGTCCCGGACGGATTTGTCAGCCGAGTGGCGCCGCGGCCGCGATGGTTCGGCCCCGCCGGAAGGAGCTTCGGCACCGTGATGGCGTTCACCGCTGTCGCGGCGGTGATGACGATCCTCTTGGTGTCGACTGCGGGCACCGCCGGCAGCCGCCGGGCCGCGGTCGAACCGACCTCAGGTCAGCCCATCACGGCCTCGACGTCGCTGGTCCCGCAGTCGGCGTACGAAGACACCTCGTATGCGCAGAGCAATGCGATCGTCCGCATCACCGCCGACCGCTCCTCGCTCACCGTCGTCCCCATCGCTCCGTCCCCATACCCCGGGGTCAACCCATCCCCGTCCGCAGCCCCCGTGACGCTGGGAAGCGTCACCTGTCCTGCCGCCGGAGACTGCTGGGCCGTCGGGGGGGGAGACGAGTCCTTCGGCGGGATCGTCGAGCACTACGATGGCATCACTTGGAGCGCTGTCGGTCAGCCTGCGTCCGGGGTCATCGCGGGGTTTGTCTCGGTGTCGTGCGCCCGGGCAGACGACTGCTGGGCTGTGGGCAGCACCACCGGCGACATCCCCGAGCCCGCGCTCGAGCACTACTCCGACGGCGCGTGGAGCAGCGTGCAGGGACCGGAACTGAGCGCCGGAGCCCTGTCCGGCGTGAGCTGCCCGGATTCCAGCCACTGCTGGGCCGTCGGGAGCGTGTTCGCCCCAACCGGAGGCAGCCAGGAGCCTCTGCTCGAGGCGTACGACGGGAGCGGCTGGAGTGTGGTGAGCAATGCGGCCAACCTTCCGGCTGGAGAGGTGGAGGGCGCGACCCTCAACGCCATCGCCTGCGTCGGCGAGGACGACTGCTGGGCGGTGGGGAGCGACACCGGTGGCGAGCTGATCGAGCACTACGACGGCACCCGCTGGACGGTGTCCCCCGGTCCCGCCGTGCCTAGGGGAGCGCCGGCTCTGCTCGCCATCTCCTGCGCCGGAACGTCGGCCTGCTGGGCGGTGGGCGGTGACCTCATGGAGCACTACGACGGCACCGGTTGGACCCTGGTGAGCGGTGCCCCATCCAGCGCGGGGAGCCCCGGCCTGGTCTCGGTCACCTGCGTGGGCGCCGGCGACTGCTGGGCGGTCGGCTCGCTCAACACCGTCGTACCAGGCCAGATCCCCACCACCAGCGCCGTCGTCGAGTGGTGGGACGGCACGGCGTGGACCCGGCTCTCGTGGTCCTCCAGACTCGCCGGGCTCCGGCTGCAGGGGGTGGCCTGCACCGGGTCTGGCACCTGCTGGGCGGTCGGCGCCGTGGTCGGCTGGGAGTCGCCCTAGTTCCCCACCACTCACGCTCCGCTGGCGAGCGCGTGGTGCGGCGGACGCGAGTCCGGCGACGTGATCTAATGGGTTGCAGTGGATGGTGATCCGGTTTCGCCGGGACCGTCGGCCGTCGATCGGCTGGCCGGCGCGGCGCGCCCGGCGGTGGAGCGGCGCCGGCGGGCTCGAGCGTCGCAACTCGGGTTCGGGCGGGCGGCCACGGTCGGGGCTCTGGCGGTGGCGGTGGCGCTGGTTGTCGCCTCGACCGCCCTCCTGATCGCGCACATGGACAAGCCGGAGCGGACGGCGACGTCCGTCAGCCGAGCGTCGCCTGCAGCGCCGTCACCCCCGACCGCGGAGGCGAGCACCGCCTGGAGCGTGGTGAGTGATCAGGCCTACCCCAAGACCGCCCTCGCGGCCGTCACCTGCGTCGACGCGACGGACTGTTGGGCCGTGGGCAGCGGCACGCCGTATGCCGTCATCGAGCACTTCAGCGGGTACCAGTGGGGCGCCTACGCCATCCCGGGAACCCCCCCGCTCCTCAACTGCCCCCTGGCGACGGATGCCTGCTGGTCTGCCACGCTCAACGCGGTGACCTGTGTCTCAGCCACTGACTGCTGGGCTGTGGGACAGACGACCGTCTTCACCGCGGGCGGCGTGCCAGCCAGCCAGCAACCCCTGATAGCCGACTGGTCGTCCTCCGGATGGAGCTTCGTTCCCAGCCCGACGATCCCCGCGACCTACCCTTGGAACAGCGTCGACCCGGATGCTGGTCTGAGCGCCGTCAGCTGCATCGGCGCCGCGGACTGCTGGGCGGTAGGAGCGGTGGAACCCTCGGGGTCCCTGATAGAGCACTGGGACGGGATCGCCTGGAGTTTGATCGACGTCGGCCCCCAGGGTGCCCTGACCGGGCTGGCCTGCACGCCGGCGGGCGACTGCTGGGCCGTCGGCGCCGTGACCCTGCACTACGCAGATTCCACGTGGACCGAAGTCTCCATCCCAACCCTCACCTCGATCGTCTGCCCGGGCGCGGACGACTGCTGGGCGACACAGTTGAACTCGGTGGAGCCCGCGCACTGGGACGGCACGACCTGGGGCTATTTCGCGAGTCCCTTGTGGGGGCAGGGAGGAGGGGCGGCCATCAACGCGATCGCCTGCCCGGCAGTGACCGACTGTTGGGCGGTCGGGATGGAGGGCTTCGGCACCGCCAACTCCCTGCTCGAGCACTTCGACGGGAGCACTTGGACAGAGGTCAGTGCCCCCGCCGCCCCCAACGGTGTTCTCAGGGCCATCGCCTGCGCCGACGCTGACGAATGCTGGGCCATCGGCGCCTACCTCGGGTTCGATCTCGCTCCTCTGATCGAGACCAACGTCGGTGCCGATGGCTCGGTTACGCCGTGACCCACCAGCGGCGTCGCGCCAACCCGGGCGCGGCGGCACCCATCCCTACGAGAGCACGACCTCGACGACCACGCGCTCGGTGCCGAGCGCTGGCCGCGGCACCACGTCGCCGTCGACCGCCACGCCGTCCACGGTCAGCGCCACGTCGTTGCCCGGCCCCTCGCGGCGGACGGTGATCTCGTACCAGGTGTCGCGGAAGAGGCGCCGCGCGGTGTACCCCGGCCAGGCCGCGGGCAGCACCGGCGCCACCCTGAGCCCCCGGTGGGTGGGGCGGATGCCGAGGATCCATTGGGTGGCGGCCACGTAGGTCCAGGCCGCGGCGCCGGTCAGCCATGCGTTCCGTCCCAGGCCGTGCTGGGGGTGGGCCGGGCCGCAGATGTTCTGGCAGTAGACGTAGGGCTCGACCGCCGCCAGCCGCACGTCGGTGCGGGCGAGAGGCAGCAGCTGGCGGTAGTACTCGTAGGCGCGATCGCCGTCCCCGAGCTGGGCCGCAGCGACGATCGACCAGGCGGCGGCGTGGCAGAAGATGCCGCCGTTCTCCTTGGCCCCGGGGGGGTAGGTGGCGGTGCCGGTGACCCGTGGGTCACCCCCGTCATAGGGGGGCCACAGCGAGCTCAGGCCGAAGGGCGTGTCCAGCAGGTCGTGCGCCGAGCGCATCGCGATCTCGGCTCGCTCGGGGGCGGCAACCTCACCTATCACCGACCAGCTCTGGGGGATCAGGTTGATCCGGTGGCGCACCTCGGAGGCCACCCCGATCGGCCGTCCCTCGTCGTCGAAGGCCCGGGCGTACCAGGCGCCGTCCCAGGCGGAGGCGTTGATCGCCTCGGCCATCTCGGCGTGGAGGCCGCGGAAGCGGCGCGCCTCGTCGGAGCGGTGGAGGTGGTCGCACAGCCCGGCGAGGTCCAGCAGGGCGCGGCAGAATTGCATCGCGCACCAGACGCTCTCCGCCAGCCCCGAGCCGTGGTCGACGTTCAGGGTGTCGTCCCAGTCGGCATAGCCGGCCCGGGGCAGCCGGTGAGGGCCGCGATGGGCGAGCACGAAGTCGATCGCCGCCATCATGTGCCCCCACACCGTCTCGTCCACCCCCTCGGGGGGCCGTCCGTCCGGCCCGGGCTGGTAGGGCACGAGCCGGTGGATCATGTCGCAATCGCCGGTCTCGCGCAGGTAGGCGCAGGTGGCGATGACCAGCCAGAGGTGGTCGTCGCTGAACCACTGGGGCCACTCGGGGTGCTCGGCGGCAAGCCCCGGACCGCCCTCACCGGTCAGCGGCATGAACTGATGCCAGGTGTGCCCGTCGGCGAACTGCATCTGCCAGAGCTGCTCGAGGCGGGCCTCGGCGAGGTCCGGCTCGACGTGGGCGGTGGCCAGGATGTCCTGGGCGCTGTCGCGCGTCCCCATGCCCCGGCCCAGCCCTGTCTCGTACCCGGAGACGAAGCGCGACCAGTAGAGGGTGGTGCGGCACTGCAGCGGGTTCCAGAGATTGAGGGTGGCGTCGGTGTCGGGGTCGGGGGTGTGCACCGTGAAGCTGCTCAGGTAGCCGTCCCAGTCCGCGCGCAGCGCCGCGAAGGCACGGGTGACCAGGCCGGCGTCCGACCAGCGCTCCACCGCCGCCGGGATCGCCTCGGGCTTGTCGGTGATGCCCAGCATGTGGACGATCCGCGCACCCTCGCCCGGCTCCAAAGTGACCTCGTGGCAGAGCGATCCGATCGCATTGCCCCGGGGGGAGGCGGAGCCGGTGGGGGAGCCCGCCTCGACGGCGACAGGGTTCTCCAGCCCGCGATACGGGCCGACGAACGCCTCCCGGCTGCAGTCGTGCCCGATCGGCGGCCGGTCCGCGGCGAAGAAGGTGGTGGTGGGCCGGAAGCGCGTCGTCGCCACGATGGCGCGCAGCTCCCGGTCGTGCCGGGCGCTGACCACGTGAGCGGTCCAATCCAGGTTGTGGAGGTCACCCATGGCATCCGCGAAGCTCAGCTCCACGTAGCTGTAGGTCCGCAGCACCACCGGGCGGTCGCCGGTGTTGGTGAGACGCAGCTCCCACAGCTCGACCGGGCAGGGGTCGTCCGGCCCGCCGGGGGGCACGAAGTAGAGGGTCTCCGCCCGCACCCCGCTCCGCTCCGTGGTGATGCGGGTGTAGCCGGCGCCGTGACGGCACTCGTAGTGGTCGAGCGCACTCCGCACCGGCTGCCAGGTGGCCCCCCAGAACTCACCGGTGTCCTGGCGTCTCAGGTAGATGTAGCGTCCCGGCTGGTCCTCGGGGACGGCGTTGTAGCGGTAGCGGCTGACACGCCGGTTGCGCGGGTCGCGGTCGAAGGAGAACCCGCCGCCGGTGTTGGAGACGATCCCGCCGTACCGACCCTGCCCCAGGTAGTTGATCCAGGGGGAGGGGGTGTCGGGACGGGTGATGACGAACTCGGCCGCGTCAGGGTCGAAGTACCCGTAGTCGCTCTCCGCCAGCCGCACAGTCTCCGGGCTCACCAGAAGGACGCTCCTGCACCGTTGCTTCCCGCGGCGGCGACCATAGCACACACCCGTACGCCGCTCCCGAGCCCGTCACGGGACCGCATCCTGTGCCACGTGACGGCACCGGCGGAGGACAATGCCGCGACCGCCATTCCTCGCCAGGAGATGTGCACCGTGCCCGCAGGCCGCCCGTCCCGCCGGTTCCCCGAGGGCTTCCTCTTCGGCACCAAGACCTCGTCCCACCAGGTCGAGGGGTCGGTGCACGCCGACGGCCGGGGGATCTCGATCTGGGACACCTACAGCCACACGCCGGGCGCCACCCACCACGGCGACAACGCGGACGTCACCTCCGACTCCTACCGGCGCCTCGAAGAGGACCTCGACCTGGCGGCGGAGCTGGGTGCTCCCGCGTTCTGCTTCTCGATCGCCTGGCCAAGGATCCAGCCCGCCGGCAGCGGTCCCGCCAACCAGCGAGGGCTCGACTTCTACCGCCGCCTGGTCGACGGGCTGCACCGGCGGGGGATCGCCCCGGTCGCGACACTCTTCCACTGGGACATGCCGCAGCCTCTCGAGGACGCCGGCGGCTGGCCGGTGCGGGACACGGCGGAGCGCTTCGCCGACTACGCCGCCCTGGTCGCCGGGGCCCTCGGAGCGGAGGTGGGGATGTGGATCACCCACAACGAGCCCTGGTGCGCCTCGTGGCTCGGGTACGCCAAGGGCCAGCACGCCCCCGGGCTGCAGGACGTGGGGCTGGCCGCGGCCGCGACCCATCACCTCCTGCTCGCCCACGGACGGGGGGTGCAGGCCATCCGGGCTGCGAACCCCGCGGCCCGGGTCGGCATCGATCTCAACCTCCAGCCGACCCGGCCGGCCAGTCAGCACCCGGACGACCTGGCCGCCGCCCGCCTCGCCGACGGCAACCTCAACCGGCTCTTCCTCGACCCGCTGCTCCGGGGCGAGTATCCCGCCGACATGCTGGCTCACTACGCGGGCCGCGAGCCCGGCCTCTCCGTGGTGCGGGACGGCGACCTCCGTGTCGTCGCCGAGCCGACCGACTTCCTGGGGGTCAACTTCTACGCCCCCCGGACGGTCTGCGCCCGAACCCGGATGGCCGAGGCGCGGGCGGCCGGTTTCTGGGTTCCGGCCAACCCGCCGGCGGACGCGCTCACCGCCGACCTCGGAGCGGTGGAGGTGCACCGTCCCGATCTCGAGCTGACCGCCATGGACTGGGAGATCGAGCCGGCGGCGCTCACCGAGCTGCTCCTCCGGGTCCGCGACGACTACGGGGAGCGTCCCGTCTATGTGCTCGAGAACGGGATGGCGAGTGACGACTACGTCACCCCCGACGGCGAGATCCACGACCCCGAGCGCATCGCTTACCTCCACGGCCATCTCGGCGCCGTCCTCGACGCCATCGACTCGGGGGTCGACGTGCGCGGCTACTTCCTCTGGACGCTCCTCGACAACTTCGAGTGGTCGTACGGCTTCTCCAAGCGGTTCGGCCTCACCTGGGTCGACTACCCGACCGGCGCCCGCACCCCCAAGTCGAGCTTCGCCTGGTACCGGGACACGATCCGAGCCCACGCTCTGATCGGATCCGGTGCGTAGCCACCCGCCCATCCAGGTCTCGGCCGTGACCCTCAACACCTCCACCCTGGTGATGGTCAACCCGGTGAGCGCGGGCGGCCAGACCATGCGGCGCTGGCCGCGGATCCGGACGGCGCTCCGCGAGGCGGGCGTCGACATCCACGCCCACCTCACCACGAGCCGCGGGGACGCGACCGCGGTCACCCGGCGCGAGATCACCCGTCAATCGGTGCGCCGGGTGGTCGCCGTCGGTGGGGACGGCACCCTCAACGAGGTGGTCAACGGCTGCTTCGACGAGCGCGGGAGCCCGCTGGCCGGCGACCTCACCGTGGGGCTGATCCCGAGCGGGACGGGCAGCGACCTCCGTCGCACCCTCGGGCTGCCCACCGACCCGCGGACCGCCGCCCGCCTCCTGGCCGCCGGGACCACCCGGACCATCGACGTCGGCAGGATCCTCTTCCCCGACGGCAGCCACCGGCTCTTCGCCAACGTGGCCGACTGCGGGCTGGGCGGCGAGGTCGTCACCAGGATCAACCGCAGCCGTCAGAAGCGCGCGGGCCTGCTCGGCAGCGCCGTCTTCCTGGGGGTCTCGATGACCGAGCTGATCAGCTTCCGCAACCGCCAGGTGCTCCTCACCATCGACGGCGTGACCACCCGGGAGCGGGTGCAACAGGTGGTCGTCGCCAACGGCCGCTGCTTCGGGGGTGGGATGCGGATCGCCCCCGGCGCCGACCCCGGCGACGGGCTGCTGGACGTGGTGGTGGTGGGGGACATCTCCCGCCTCGGAGCCCTCCTGGCCGTCCCCCGACTCTTCCGGGGCACCCACGTCGGCATCCGCGAGGTCTCCACCCACCGGGTGCGCTCGATCGGCATCGCGGTCGCCGACGGCGAGATCCCGCCCCGCTTCGACGTGGACGGCGAGCAGGTGGGCAGCGCCCCCGCCGAGATCACCGTCCTGCCCGGGGCGCTCCGCTTCGCGGCCCCGGCCCTGGTATGCTGACCCGGACCGACAGAGGGCCCGGCCCAGGGACGGGGCACGCCCCCTCCCAAAGCCCCGCTCTCGGTCCGGCGACTGGCCCACCCGGGCCCACTGGAGAGACCCCCCTTGCCTGACCTTCGCACCAAGACCGACATCATCGCCGAGCACCGGCGTCACGACACCGACACCGGGTCGCCCGAGGTCCAGATCGCGGTCCTCAGCGAGCGCATCGCCGGGCTCACCGAGCATCTGCGCGAGCACACCAAGGATCACGCCTCGCGGCGCGGGCTGCTGAAGATGGTCGGTCGGCGCCGCCGCCTGCTCGACTACCTCTCCCGCACCGACGTGGAGCGGTACCGCGCCATCATCGCCCGGCTGGGGCTCCGCCGGTAGGTGACCCTCGTGTCACCGCGATTCGGGCTGAGCGGAGATCACAGCGCCCTTCCCGCCGCCGGTGCCGGCGGCTCCCACGCCACCGTGGCGTGTGCTGCCGTGGCAACCTGGCGACTCATGACCCCGTCCGACAGGAGGGCTCTCCCACACCTTCCCTGAGCCACCCGGCTCACCCCGTATTCATCAACGGCCACCTCCACAACGGCAACGGCGATCGAAACGAGCCGGCGAGACGTTGGGGACTGCGCGCCAGGTGACGCAGCCGCTTCGCGGCGCGAACCCATGACGCGGCCCGCAGCCTCCAACAGCCTCGCCTTCGGACCCCACCGCCCCCCGTCCGGCGGTGGCCACCTCCGGAGCACACATGGCTGACAAAGAACCCAAGACTTTCACCACCGACTACGCCGGTCAGACCCTGACGGTCGAGACCGGACACATCGCCGAGCAGGCCAACGGCGCCCTCTTCATCCGCTGCCGCGACACCGTGGTGCTGGTCACCGCCGTGGCGAGCAAGGCGCCGCGCGAGGGCATCGACTTCTTCCCCCTCACCTGCGACTACGAGGAGAAGCTCTATGCGGCCGGGCGCATCCCGGGCAGCTTCCCGCGCCGTGAGGGGCGGCCCACCGAGGCGGCCATCATCGCCTGCCGGATGATCGACCGCCCGATGCGGCCGCTCTTCCCCAAGGACTTTCGCAACGACGTCCAGCTGGTCGCCACCGTCGTCTCGGCCGACCAGGAGCAGGACCCGACCACCCTGGCGGTGACCGGAGCCTCGCTCGCCCTCCAGATCAGCGACATCCCCCACGCGGGACCGGTCGCCTGCGTGCGGGTCGGGATGCTGGATGGCAAATTGTTCCTGAACCCGACCCTGCAGCAGCTCCAGGAATCCGACCTCGACCTGGTGGTCGCCGGCACCGCCGACGCCATCACCATGGTGGAGGCGGGCGCCCGTCAGATCCCCGAGAGCACCATGCTCGAGGCGCTGCGCCTGGCCCACGACGAGATCAAGCGGCTGGTCGAGTTCCAGCTCCAGATCCGCGAGAGCCTCGGTGCCAAGCCCCCGATGGACTACCCGAGGTGGGCGATCGCTCCCGAGATCAGCGAGGCCGTCCACGAGGTGGTCGCCGGGAAGGCCACCGCGGCCGCCCGCAACGCCGACAAGACCGCCCGCGAGGCTCAGATCGACGCCCTCAAGCAGGAGGTCGCCGGACAGCTCGCCGAGCGCTTCCCGGCCGGTGCCGCCGAGGTCGGCCGCGCCTTCGACCAGGAGATCAAGAAGGCGGTGCGCCAGGCCATCCTGACCGAGGGCATCCGCCCCGACGGCCGCCGCACCGACGAGATCCGGCAGATCTGGTGCAAGGTCGGGGTCCTGCCCCGCACCCACGGCAGCGCCCTCTTCACCCGCGGCCAGACCCAGGCCCTCTCCGTGGTCACCCTCGGTTCCGGCCAGGACCAGCAGAAGCTGGACGGGCTCGGGCTCGAGCAGTTCAAGCGCTACATGCACCACTACAACTTCCCGCCCTTCTCGGTGGGAGAGGCGAGGCCGCTGCGCTCCCCGGGCCGTCGTGAGATCGGTCACGGAGCCCTGGCCGAGCGGGCGGTGCACAACGTCATGCCCGACGACGAGGCCTTCCCCTACGTCGTGCGCATCGTCACCGAGATCCTGAGTAGCAACGGCTCGACGTCGATGGCATCGGTGTGCGGCTCGACGCTCGCCCTGATGGACGCCGGAGTGCCGCTTCAGGCCCCGGTGGCCGGCATCGCCATGGGCCTGATCAGCGCTGACGACGGCAGCAATGCCGCGGTGCTGAGCGACATCCAGGGGATGGAGGACGCGCTCGGCGACATGGACTTCAAGGTCGCCGGATCGGCGGCCGGGATCACCGCTCTCCAGATGGACATCAAGATCCGGGGCCTGAAGTGGGACCTCCTGGAGCGCGCCCTCGAACAGGCCCGCGTGGGCCGGCTGCACATCCTCGGCAAGATGGCCGAGGCCCTGGCGGAGCCGCGCGCCGAGATGAGCCAGTGGGCGCCGCGCATCGACACCATCCAGATCAACCCCGACAAGATCCGCGAGATCATCGGCCCAGGCGGCAAGACCATCCGCCGCATCGTCGAGGAGACGGGCGCCTCGATCGACGTCGAGGACGACGGTCGGGTCTTCATCTCCAGCGCCAACGCGGCGTCCCGCCAGCAGGCCCTCGACATGATCCGCGACCTCACGGACGACATCGAGATCGGCCGCATCTACAAGGGCAAGGTCTCCCGCCTGATGGGCTTCGGAGCCTTCGTGGAGATCGCGCCCAAGAAGGAGGGGCTGGTCCGCATCGGCCACCTCGCCGAGCACCGGGTCGAGAAGGTCGAGGACGTGGTCGCCGTCGGCGACGAGATCATGGTCAAGGTCATCGAGATCGACGACCGGGGCCGCGTCAACCTCTCCCGCCGCGACGCCATCCGCGACCTCGCCAAGGGTCAGGCCGATGCCCAGGAATCGGGGTCGGGCAGCCCGGCCTAGCTCTCAGGAGGCTCGATCCCCGTCGTGACGTCGTCCGCTCCATCCATCGCCCTCGTCGGTGCCACCGGAGCCGCCGGTTCCACCGTCCTGAAGGTCCTCGAGGACCGCGAGTTCCCGCTGCGCGAGCTGCGGGCGCTGGCATCGCCGCGCAGCGCGGGCAGGACGGTGAGCTTCCGGGGTGAGGCGCTGACGGTGGCGGCGGTGGACGCGGCGCGTCTCGAGGGCTGCGACATCGTCTTCTTCGCCGCCGGCGGGGCCACCTCCAAGGAGTACGCCCCGCTGGTGGCGGCGGGCGGCGGCGTCGCCGTCGACAAGTCGAGCCACTTCCGGATGGACCCGGAGGTCCCCCTGGTGGTCCCCGAGGTCAACGGCGAGAAGGTGCGGGAGCACCACGGGATCATCGCCAACCCCAACTGCGTGGCCACCCCGCTCTCGATGGCCCTGGCGCCTCTGCATCGCGCCTTCGGCCTCCGGCACGTCACCGTAGCCACCTACCAGGCGGCCACCGGGGCGGGACGGGCGCTCCGCGAGGAGATGGAGGAGCAGGCGCGCCAGGACGTCGCGGGCGAGGTCCCGGCCCACCACGTCTACCCCCACGTCCTCCACGGCAACGTCATCCCGGGCGGCTGGAAGATGTACGGCGACGACACCGAGGAGGAGGTCAAGGTCGTGCAGGAGGTCC
>JBEKAP010000054.1:0-11466 GCA_050015875.1 Candidatus Dormibacteria bacterium
TGAGTATCGGGGGACCAGATCTGCGGATACCGAGGCAATCAGGTTCTGCCCCCGCCGGCCGGTGGTTCTGCCGCCCTCTGCCAGCGGATACGGGCGGCGGGGGGCCGCATCCCGAAGTGGCAGATCAGCCCTCGCCGCTCGTGAAGACCGGCTGGAACCAGCCGCCCGGTCCCAGGCCGGCGGTCAGGGCCTGACCCAGGATGGCCTCCAGGTCCGCGCGCGTGTCCAGGCCCTGCACCATGGCCCGGAGCTTGGCGGCGCCATTGCAGCCCTTGATGGTCCAGGCCACGTACTTGCGGCCGACCACCAGGGCCCGGGCCTCCCCGTAGTGCTCGATGAGCAGCTCCAGGTGCCGGCGGGTCAGGGCGATCCGATCGGCGAAGCCGAGATCGGGGAGGAGCTCGCCGGTCGCCACATGGTGGACCGCCTGCCGGATGAACCAGAGGTTGCCCAGCGCTCCCCGGGCGACGACGACGCCGTCCGCCTCGCCCGCAAGCAGCCGGCTCCGGATCTCGCGGACGTCGGTCACGTCGCCGCTGCCCACCACGGGGATGCGGACCGCCCGCTTGACCCGCGCGATCTCCGCCCAGTCCGCCCGCCCGGTGTAGCGCTGCGCCCGGGTGCGCCCGTGGACCGTCACCATCGCGCAGCCGGAATCCTCGAGAGCCCGGGACAGCTCGGGGGCGTTGATCGACGACTGGTCCCAGCCGAGCCGCATCTTGGCGGTGACGGGGACGTGGACGGCGTCCACCATCGCCCGGATCACCCGCGCGGCGGCGGCCGCATCCCGCGCCAGGGCGGCGCCCGAGCCCCGGGTGGTGACCCGCGGCACGGGGCAGCCGAGGTTGACGTCGACCACCATCGCCCCCCGCTCGACGCAGATGGCGGCGGCCTCGGCCATCATCGCCGGGTCACAGCCGACCAGCTGGGCGGCGGCCGGGTGGACCCTGGGGTCGAAGGTGAGCAGCTCCAGGGTCCGCGGGATGAGGCGCACCACCGGTTCGGCGGCGGTCATCTCGGCGGAGACCAGGCCGGCCCCGAACTCGCGGGCGAGCCGCCGGAAGGGGTCGTCGGTGATCCCGACCATGGGGGCGACGAGCACCGGGGACCTCACCTCGAGGCTCCCGATCCGCAGCGGGATGGGGGCGGGGAGGGGACCGGGTGGCGCCGCCGGTGCCGGCTCGGCGACAGTCATGCGGTCATGGTAGGGGGCGAGCCGGGCGTGGCCCACGCTGGTGGGGGGCAAGCCTGGCGCCCACGCCGCGGACTGGGGGGCCCCACTCCTTCAGGCGGGGCGGGCCGCCCCTCGGCGATCCGGCCAAGCCGGGCAGGACTCACCCCGCCACGAATGCTCCAACCTCAGCTCCCGTTCAGCTCGTGGATGAGGCGGAGGCCCACCAGGGTGAGGCGCTCGTCGACGGCGTGGACCCCGGGGATGAGGCCTGCCATCAGGGGGGCGAGGCCCCCGGTGAGGATCAGCTTGGGGTCACCCCCCATCTCCCGCCGCATCCGGGCCACCAACCCCTCGACCAGGCTGGCGTAACCGAGCACCAGACCCGCCTGCATCGAGGCTCGGGGGTTGCGCCCGAGGACGGTGTCGGGTGCGGCCAGGTCGACCGGGGAGAGCCGGGCCGCCCGCGCCACCAGGGCGTCGTGGCTGACCATGAGGCCGGGCGCGACCGCCCCGCCCAGGTAGTCGCCGGCGGCGTCGATGGCGTCCACGGTCGTTGCCGTGCCGAAGTCGCAGATGATGGCCGGCCCGCCGTAGAGGTTCTGGGCGGCGATGGCGTTGGCGATCCGATCGGCGCCGACCAGCGACGGGTCGTCGTAGTGGATGCGGATGCCGGTCCGGACGCCGGGGCCGACCACGAGTGGGGGATGGCCGAAGCGCTGGCGGGCGAGCTCGTCGACGCTCCGGGAGAGATCGGGCACCACGTTGCTCACCGCCACGGCGGAGATCGCCTCGGGCTCCAGCCCGGCCGCGCGCAGCAGGGAGACGATGACCAGGCCCAGCTCGGCGCCGGTCGCCCGGGGCTCGGTGTGGAGCCGGAAATCGGTCACCAGCCGGCTCCCGTCGAAGACGCCGACGACCGTGTCGGTGTTGCCGACGTCGATGGCGAGAAGCATCGACGCCGATTGTGACGCGCGGCGTCCGGTGCGCGTGAGCACGACACCACGGCACTCGGGGTGCGGACGGGTAGGATCACAGCCGCAGTGAAACGCGTGCACCTCGTATGCGACAGCACCGCCGACCTCGGCCCCGCCTTCTACCCCGCCCACGACGTGGCGATGGTCCCGCTCAGCATCATCTTCGGTGACGAGCAGTTCCGCGACCAGGAGGAGCTGTCGACGGGCGACTTCTACCGGCGGATGCGCGCCGGCGGGCCGCACCCGCGCACGTCCCAGCCGTCGCCAGGCGAGTTTGCGGAGGTCTTCGAGCGGCTGGGGAGGGACGGCGGATCGGTCGTCTGCACCACCATCACCTCCGACCTGAGCGGCACCGCCGGCTCGGCGATGCAGGCGCGCCAGTCCCTGCCCGATCTGGACATCCGGGTGGTCGAGACCAAGTCCTGCGGGCCGGCCCACGGCGCGGCGCTCGCCATGGCCGTCGCCATCCGCGACCGGGGCGGCACCGCCGATGCCATCGTTGCCGCGATCGAGCGCCTCAGGGCGACCCAGCGCCTCGTCTTCACCGTCGAGAACCTGGAGTACCTGCGGCGGGGCGGTCGCATCGGGGCGGCCCGAGCGCTGATCGGCACCGTCCTCAGCATCAAGCCGATCCTCGGCTTCATCGACGGCAAGGTCCAGGTGCTCGACCAGGTGCGCACCTATCCCCGCGCCCTCGATCGCCTGGTCCAGGAGCTGGCCTCCGCCGTCCGCGTCTGGGGAAGGACAGTGGCGACCCTGGCCCACGCCGACAACCGGGCGGGCGCCGAGGCCCTGGCCCGGAAGGTGGCGGCGGTCACCGGGGAGCTCCCGGAGATCGTGGAGGTCGGCGCGGTGCTCGGCTGCCACGTCGGGCCGGGAGCATTCGGCCTCTTCTACCATCCGGCCTCGGCCGTGCAGACGTGATCGGCACGTGACCCGGATGGCAGGATCGCCGCGCTCTGTGCATGGACGGAGTGCCGTACGGTTAGGATCGGACCCTCAGTGAGCCGGATCCATCTTGTGTGCGACAGCACCGCCGATCTCGACGCCAGCTACGCGGCCGCCCACGAGGTGACGGTGGTGCCCCTGCGCGTCTTCTTCGGCGAGGAGGAGTTTCGCGATCAGGTCGAGATGTCGACCGCCGAGTTCTACCAGCGGATGCGCGCGGGCGGTCCCCACCCCCGGACCTCGCAGCCGCCCCCGGGCGACTTCGCCGAGGTCTTCTCCCGGCTCGGTCGGCAGGGCGGCACCATCATCTGCACCACCATCTCCGGCGACCTGAGCGGGACGGTGGGGTCGGCGCTGCAGGCACGCAGCGCGCTCCCCGACCTGGACATCAGAGTCGTCGACACCCGATCGGTCGCGCCCGGCCACGCCAATGCGGTCGAGGCGGCCGTCGCCACCCGGGACCGGGGCGGGGAGGCGGAGGACGTCATCGCCGTCCTCGACCGTCTGGTGGCCACCCAGCAGGTCGTCTTCACCGTGGAGACCCTCGAGTACCTCCATCGTGGCGGGCGCATCGGCGGGGCCCAAGCCCTGCTCGGCACCGTCCTCGACATCAAGCCCATCCTCGCCATCCGCGGCGGCAAGATCGAGGTGATCGAACGGGTGCGGACCTACCCCCGGGCACTGAAGCGGTTGGTCCAGGAGATGGCGTCCAAGATCCCCGAGTGGGGACCGACCAAGGCTGCGGTGGCCCACGCCGCCAGCCCCGCGCACGCCGATGGCGTGGCCGCCCAGATCGCGGCGGTGACCGGTGAGCTGCCCACCATCGTGGAGGTGGGGGCGGTGATCGGCTGCCATGCCGGACCAGGGGCCTTCGGCCTCGCCTTCCACCCGAAGTCCGTCCTCGAGGGCTGAGCCGAGCTCGCCTCCCGGTGCTAGGATGCTGGTCGGACGCCCAATCAAGGTGAAGGGAGGAGCGCCGATGGCCCTCGCGACCACCGACCAGGGGGCCGGCAGCGGCGGCGGCCGCGCCGCGATCAGCCGGCGGCGGCGCACCGAGATCGTCCGGGCCGCGGTCACGGTGCTCGGACGGCGGGGCAGCGCGGACACCTCCATGAAGGAGATCGCGCGCGAGGCGGGGGTCGCCCCCGGTCTCCTCCACTACTACTTCGAGTCCAAGGACGAGCTGCTGCTGGCGGTGGTCGGCGAGCTCGACCGGCAGACGGAGGAGGCCTGGGAGGCGGCGGTCGGGGGTCTCGACGACCCTCTGGAGCGGCTCGTGGCGGGACTCGACGCCGCCGCCCACCGGTGCGCGCGCCACCCCGAGCTGTGGCGGGCGCTGCTCGACGTCTCCATGCTGAGCCTCTCCCATCCGCCGCTCCGGGCTCGATGCCAGGAGTTGCGCATGCGGCTCGCCTCCGCCATCGAGGTCGAGGTGCGGGGCACGCTCGGACGGCTGCCCGCCTACTCCCTGGTGGCCCCGCGCGACCTGGCCGGCGCCATCGCCGCCGCCCTCGAGGGGGCCGCGGTCGCCGCGCTGGTCGGGGGACGCGACACCACCGCGTGGGTGCGGGCCCTCACGGTGATGGTCCTGTCGGTTGTCGTCACCGCCTACGTGACCGCGGGCCAGGAACCGCCCGTCGCCGGCCTCGCCCAGCTGCTCCGGACCCGCTGAGATGCGCCGCGACCTCCGCTGCCCCGGCGGCTGCATCGGCGGCCGTTTCGAGGCGCTCAACGCCCCGGTCTACGTCGACTCGCAGGCGCGCTACCTGGAGCACGACGACAGCCTCGCCACCTTCGTCTGCGCCGAGTGCCAGTCGGTGGCGGTCGATCTGATCCAGGCGGCCGAGCTGATGCAGCGGGACGATGAGGTCGAGCCCCAGGTGCTGGTCTGCCCCCAGTGCGGTACCCAGATGCTCCCGCCCCTCGACGACGAGCTGGCCCCCTTCGTCGAGTGCCCGATGTGCGAGACGCGCTTCGCCCTCGAGGAGGGGATGCCGCACCTCCACGGCACCGCGTTCGACGCCGAGGCGGACGGCTAGCTCCGTCCGCCGGGGCAAACGGCCAAGCAGCTCCGACCCGCGCGCCGATGCCATCATGGGCCGGCCGTGCTCGAGATCCTCCGGGCGCTCCTGACGCGCCGCCTCGAACCCGCCCACCGGCTGCTGCTCGGTCAGCTGGTGATGTTCACCGGCATCGCCGCCCTCTTCCCGGTGGTGCCCCTCTACGTCCGCTCCCACGGGGGCAGCTCGGCCGACATCGCCCTCTTCGTGGCAGGGCCGCTCGTGGCGAGCACCCTGGTCCAGCTGCCGGCGGGACACCTGGTCGATCGCATCGGGCGCAAACCGGTGCTGATCGGCTCGCGGCTCCTCTACGCGGCCCTCTCCGGAGGCCTCTTCCTCAACCTCGGGCCGCTCTGGATGCTGGCTGTGCTGAGGGTCGGACAGGGCGCGAGCGGCGGCGCCTACGTCCCGGCCCTGCGCGCTGCGCTCGCCGACCTCACCCCGCCCGGAGAGCGGGGCCACCGCTACGCGCAGCTCCAGGGCTGCGAGATGGTGGGGCTGCTCCTCGGTCCGGCGATCGGCGGCGCCGTCGCGCTCTGGGCGTACTCGGGCATCTTCGCGGCCTCGGGCATCGCCGTTCTCCTCGGCATCGGAACCGTCATCCGGATGCCCGAGACGCGTGGGACCGACACCGCCACCTCCCCATCGGACCCGGCCGCCTCACCCAACGTGGCCGCCACGCCGAAGTCGCCCGATCCCCCAGCGTCGGCCACCCCGGCGGCATCCGACCGCTCGCCCGCCTCTGACACCGCCCGAGCGGCGCGCTTCTGGTGGCTCCGCCCTGCGCTGCTCGTCCCGAGCATCGGCCTCGCCGCGACCGGAACGATGTTCAGCATGTACGACGTCGTCTGGCCCCAGTATCTGAGTGCGCGCGGCTACGACAGCCTGGTCATCGGGCTCTCCATCTCCCTCTTCGCCGTGCCGATCCTCCTGTTCACCGGCAAGGGTGGCCGGCTGAGCGATCGGGCGGATCGGCGGCTGCTGGTGCCCGTCGCGCTCTGCGTGGTGGCCGGGTGCGCCTCCACCTACCCGTGGCTCCGCAACATCTTCCCGATCCTCGCCGTCGGCACGGTCGAGGCCCTCGCCGTCATGCTCGTGGAGCCGTCGCTCTTCGCCGTCATCAGCGAGTCGACGGCCGCCTCCCTGCGAGGGCGCGCCATGGGCGTCGGTGGCCTCTTCGAGGCCGGCGGTGGGGCGTTCGGCGCCGGCGTGCTGGGCGCCCTCTACGGGATCGCCGAGCCCCTCCCCTTCCTCGGCGGCGCCACCGTGTGCCTGCTCGCGGCGCTGGTCTGCGCTCGTCTCCTCCCTCGCCGCCACCCCGAGGAAACGTCTCCGCACCCGGTGCCCGTCGGCATAGCCCGCGCCGAGGTGGACGTGGTCTGAGGCGGGGGTACCTCACCGGCCGCCACCGCGGCTCACCTCCAGGAGCTGAAGACCAGATCGGGCATGGAGTCGAGACCGGCTCCCGCCAGGAAGGATTCCAGCAGGCGGCGGCATTCGGCGTGGGTGGCCAGCTTGGCGAGCGACCCTGCCCGATCCGGCGCGGGCACGTCGGCGAGCAGGGTGGAGTCCTCGTTCCAGTGGAACTGCAGGGTCAGCCCGTCGCCGCGGATCACGCCGAGGAAGCATCCCCGGGTGTCCGACAGCCGGTCGAACTCCTCGAGGACGCGCTCGGAAGGCGCCTCCAGCGGGTGCTGCGAAGGGATGGTCCGCTCCCGGGCGTAGTCGGTCAGGAAGAGGCCGAAGCTGCTGCCCGAGCGGTCCGGTGACCCGGTGCCGGCCTGGCGAGCAGGGTCGGTTGCCGTTCCGAGGCCGCGAATCAGGAATCCCCGCACCCAGGGCTGCGACTCCGCCCTGGTCAGGGCGACGCGGGGAGCGGGGTCGGGAAGGCTGACCAGGATCGTGTCGCCTGCGGCCGTCACCCGGCACTCCTCCCCCAGGAAGTTGCGGATCTCGATGAAGCTCCCCGAGGCGTCGGTCAGAGTGCGCAGCTCGAACTCCAGGCTGCCAAGACTGGCAAGGCCCATCCGCGCGCCCGTGCTCCGGACACCGGTGCGCGCGTTGAAGAAGCGCAGATGGACCTGAGGCGAGGCCTCACGCCTCCAGTCGACGGTGCTCACGAAGCGGTGCCGGATCAGCTCGATGACGTCGGCGGGTTCGTCGCCCGTGAACTCGCAGCGGAAGATCGGAAAGGCCTCGAGAGTTCGCGCGTGCAGCTGCTCGCTCCTCGGCAGAAACTGCTTGTGCGCCCGAGGACTCAGCAGCATGACCGCGTCGAAGCCGAACGGCTCATGGTGGAAGCCGGTGAGGATCTGGCTGACCTCGCCGAGGTCGAGCCTCTCCTCCGCACCGTCGACAAACCTCAGGATGGCCCCCGCCAGACCCTCATCGAACCAGTCCCTCACCACCATCGCCAGGTACCAGCCGCCATGGGTGAGGCTGGCCACGACCGTGGTGAAGGACTGCCGGGGGGTTCGTGTCTCCCACCGGTACGCGCGGGATCCGAACGGGGTTGGCTCCAACCCCGCCGCGCGAAGCGCCTCGTCCAGGCTGGGATGTGGTGGGTCGGACACGGCCCGCCGGATTGTGACTTGTGCCAACCTTGCCCCGCAAGGGACCGCAGGCGTGCGCGGCGCGAGCCGCCGCTCAGGAGGTGGCCATGTCCGTGATCCAGGACATCCTGGACGAGAGCTACGTTCTCGCCGACCGCTTCGACGCGCGCCTCGGCTCGCTCCATCACATGCCCGCCCGCCACCTGGCGGTGGTCGGCTGCATGGATGGACGGCTCGATCTCCCCGGCATCCTCGGGCTCCAGCCCGGCGACGCCCATGTCATCCGCAATGCGGGCGGGGTCGCCACCGACGACGTGATCCGCTCCCTGGTCGTCTCGCAGCGCCTCCTCGGCACCCGCGAGGTGATGCTCGTCCACCACACCGGGTGCGGCATGCTCACATTCAAGGACGACGAGCTGAAGGCGCAGATCGAGCGGGAGACCGGCGTCCGGCCACCCTTTGCCCTCGAGGCCTTCTCCGACCTCGACGCGGACCTGCGCCAGTCGATCAACCGCATCCGGCTCTGCCCCTACCTCCCGTATCGGGACGAGGTGCGGGGCTTCGTCTACGACCTCCACAGCGGCCGCCTCCGCGAGGTGTACGCGGGGATCGCCGCGGACAGCTGAGGCCGGGATGTGCGTGGGCTCACGCTGAGGCGGCAGTTCCGCCTCTGGTGGCCTCGACGGCCTCGGCGTCGGTGTGGGCGGCGTCCGGTGCAGGTGCATTGGTCCCCGCCCCTCTCACGCCGTCGCTCGCCAGCAGGACCGCGGTCAGAAGGGCCACCTCGGACCCGACCAGGACCACGTAGAAGCCCGCACCGGTGGCGGCGGGTATCCAGTTGCTCCAGCGCAGCACCCGCGTCCCGGCGTTGGCTGCTTCGAAGAGGGTGAGCCCCAGAGTGGTCGCGGCGAGGAGCAGGGCGATCAGGGCGGAGCTGATGCGCCGATACCCGGCCACGCTCCACGCCGCCGTCACGGCGCAGGCGACGACGATCAGGGTCACGATCCAGCCGTCCATCCCGCCCGCCAGGCTGTTGGACGAGATGGCGCGGGCCGCCTGAGGACAGGTGAACAACCCGGGGAAGTAGCCGGCGCCGTCCGTCGGCGTGCACGAGACGGAGGCGAACGGAAGCAGGAGGCCGACGAACATCGCGAGGGCGGCCCCCACGCAGGCGACGCCGGGCCACCGCCGCATCGCCACGGCTCGGCCCAGACCGATCCGATGCCGGGCAAGCAGCATGGCCCCGCCGGTGGCAGTCGCCAGCAGGCCGGCGGTGAGCAGCAGATAGAAGCCGCTGCCGAGCACCCAGGTCGGGCCGCCGATGCCGACCAGGGTGCTGTAGTCCTCGCTCCGCAGCACCTGATCCGCCGCGTCGACACCGCTGTAGATGGTCAGGCCGAGACCGGCCAGCGCCAGAGACAGATACGCGACCGCCGCCGGGAGGCGGGCGATCCACACGGTGCAGGCCGCCGCAGCCACCAGGAGCGCCACCACGACCGCCAGCACCGGCCAGCCGTCCCACGCATGGAGAAGGTTCTCCGCGGCCGCGCCGTCGACGTACGGCTGGCAGCTCGAGGGGTTGCAGGCGTACGCGGTGGGACTGACGAAGGGAAGGAACAGCGCCACCAGCATCAGCAGCGCGGCGACCACACCGGCGGCACCCGCCGGTGGCCCTGAGGCGATCCGCAACAATCCGGACCGAGGAGCGTCGGCCGGTCTGGCCCCGCGCAGCGCGCTGCTCACGCCGGAATCCTAGTCCCCCTCAGGACACGCCGTTTGCCGAGAGAGACGCGGACGACTGCCCCAGCCTCGGCGCGGGCTTGCCCGCTGCTCACGCGAGCGCAGCCGGCATGGGCGGGAGCAGCGCGACGGTGGCCCCCACCGGGCCCGCGTCCTCGCCGGGATTGCGTCCCCAGTAGCGGGAGAAACGGCCGTCGAAGCCGATCACCCTGCCCCCCTGCCGCGCATCCGGGCCGGACTTCCAGTGTGGGGTGTGGCCGTGGACCACCCGCCGGGCGCCGAAGCGGCGCAGGTGGGCGTCGAGACGCGCCCGGTCCTCGAAGGCCCGCCGCCCGATCAGGTGGCGGAGGAGCAGGACCACCCCTCCGGGCTCCTGGCTCAATAGGCCGGCCGCGGCCGCGTTCACCGCCTCGACGCTCTCACCCAGGGCGGAGTAGTCGTCATCGTCCGTGTGCTGGACCAGGGTGCCGTCGTCGAGCAGCAGCATCACCGGCAGCCGGCGCAGCCAGGCCTCCATCTCCGGATCGGCGGCCAGCGCCTCGAGGTCGGCGGGGTCGCCGCGCCGCCTGCGCCAGACGGCCTCCAGGAGCTCGCCGTCGCCCGCCCGCAGCCTCTCCCCACCAAGACGCCGCTCCTCGATGAGCGCCATCACCAGCAGGTCGTGGTTGCCCAGGATCGCCCGGCTGTGGCGGCGCTCCATGGCGATCCGCGCCGCCCTGTGGCCGCCGGCGTCCCCCAGCCGGCCGCCGGTGAAGAAGTCGCCGAGGAAGACGGTCTCCACCTCATCCTCGGGGAAGGCAGCCAGCGCCCCGGCCAGCCGCTCCTGGTCGCCCTGGACGTCCCCGACGATGAGGATCGGCAGCGTCATCGGCTCAGGGTACCGGGGACGGAGGGCGGCGGCGGTGGCCCGAGGGGCAGCGGGGAGGTGTGAGCCGCCGCGGAGCCAGAGGGTGGACCGATCGCGGCTTGGGTCGATGGCGTTTCCGGCGGGGAAGGAACGGCGCACCCGCGAGAGGAGGAGGGAGGTGCATGTCTCAGGGGGTTTGGGACAGTACAGTCCTTAACCTGGTTGAGGTGTGACATCGGTCCCCCGCATCCCACGAGGTGGGCAGGAACGCGGCCCTGGGGCCGGGAAGAGCGGTCAATCAGACTGAATTGGCGCTTTCGGTGCGAATCAGCCGGCGAGGATGTTCGCCAGCCTACGGGTGCGGGCGACCGCCGTCGCGGCCCGGGTCAGGGCGCGGCCGACCGTGCGCGGGCCGGGCCCGCCGGGCAGCTCGCGGCGGCGGAGCGCGGCGTCGACGTCGAAGAGGGCCACGACGTCCCCGTCGAAGCGATCGGAGAGCTGCCGCCACTCCTCGACGCTCAGCTCGGCGAGAGTCCGCTTCTCGGCGACACAGCGCCGCACCGCGGCGCCCACCAGCGAGTGGGCCTCGCGGAAGGGCATGCCGCGCGCCACCAGGTGCTCGGCGACGTCGGTGGCGAGCAGCATCGGATCGGACGCGGCGCGGCGCATCGCCGACACGTCGAAACGGAGCCGGCGGACCACGTCAGCCAGGATGCCGAGCGTCGCCAGGCTGGTGTCCACGGCGTCGAAGAGCGGCTCCTTGTCCTCCTGGAGGTCGCGGTTGTAGGCGAGCGGCAGCCCCTTGACGGTCGCCAGCAGACCGGCCAGGCGGCCGATCGCCGTCCCGGCCTTGCCGCGCGCGAGCTCGGCGACATCCGCGTTGAGCTTCTGCGGCATCATCGAGGAGCCGGTCGCGGCCGACTCCGGCAGGCGTGCGAAGCCGAACTCGCTCGTCGTCCAGAGCACCAGCTCCTCGCCGATCCGCGAGAGATGGCCGAAGCAGACGGCGACGGCGTAGAGGTAGTCGAGCGCGAAGTCGCGGTCGGAGACGGCGTCGATCGAGTTGCGCATCGGCTCGGCCGGCGGCGGCAGCGGCAGCGTCGAGCCGGCGAGCGCGCCGGCGCCGAGCGGCGAGGGCCGGGCCTGCGCCGCTGCGAAGCGGAAGCGCTCG
>JBEKAP010000055.1:0-11360 GCA_050015875.1 Candidatus Dormibacteria bacterium
AACTCGGAACCGGCCGTTTGGTCGGGGCGCCCAGACTCGAACTGGGGACCTCTTGCTCCCAAAGCCAACTCCTTCGACTTTCGTCGTTCGCATAGGCCTTCTTGAATTCGCTTGGTCCACTTGCTTCGCCATCCGTACTTCCCGTCAGGACTTGCAGCAGGGGTCAGGAGTAGTTCCGGAAGCAATAGGACGGGCGGTGCGCGTGCCGCGGAGTCGAAGCAGGGAAACCCCGCGCCGGCGGGTCCTCACCCGACGACGTCGACCGAAGGGGCGAGGCCACGCCACCTGATATCCCCAGTGAGGATGCTTCCGGCCTTGAGAGCGATGCCGGTGGCAATCACCAGGGCGTCCGGCAGCCTCAGGCTTTGATGGCGCGCTCTCAGCATCGCGGCCGCCTCGGCGATGGGCGGGCTGAGAGGAACGACCTCCATGAGAAGGGCTCCCACCACCGTCTTGGCCTCCTCCATCCGGCCGGCACGCGCCGGCCGGACGAGCGCCTCGGAATACGCGGAGGCTGGGATCGTCAGCTCGTCGCCCGCATGGGCGAGCAGCGCCGCGGTGGCGGCCGCGTGCAGCCCGTCGTCCGAGTCGAGCAACGCGATCAGGATGCTCGCGTCGACGACGGTCAGCGCCACTCGTCGCGGAGGTTGTCGAGGTACCCGGGCTCGTAGAGACCGGTGAGAGTCCCCGCTACCAGCTGGATCGCCCGTCGCCGGCGCTCGGCGAGGCCCTCCTCCCGAGTGAGAATGATCTGCCCACCCACCGTGTCCACCCGAAGCTCATCGCCCGGCCCGAGGCCCATGGCCTTGACGGCGGCGACCGGTAGCGTGATCTGTCGCTTGCCGGAGAGGCGGGTGTATCCGCGTCGTCTCTTGAGCTTGGTTCGCGTGTTCACGAGTCAAGCTTAGCATGCCTCCGCTGCCGATCACCAGCCCGACCGCCCGGTCAAGAGCGCGTGGGGAACCTTCGCGTCCTTCACGTCGCTCCGTCCCAGCAGGGAATGGAGCCTCCAGGATTCCCGAGGTGGTTCACATCGGCTCGTTGGGCGCCATCTGGGCAGCCATCAGTTCTGCGTACATCTCCCATGGTGGCCGCGACATGACGTGGCCGGTTTCCAAGAGCGATTTGAGATTGGCACAAACCGCCGGCCATCCAGCAGAGAGCGCCTCCAGAGCCTCGTCGTCGGCGAAGTCTTCGTGCACAACGGTCAAACGGACGATCTCGTGGTAGGGCTCGATCTCAAAGGTCACCTTCGAGGGCCCCCCCGACGCGGGTGCTCCGGGGGTTTCGAACGTCATGACCAGTCGGTGGGGAGGGTGCGCCTCGAGAACGGTGCCAATCACATCGGCGAGGCCCGACCCGTCCACCCGCCGATGCTCCCAGGAGGATCCGGCGCGCCAGTCCGACACGTTGCTGTGTCCCCAGTACTGGGCGGACAAGTCCGGATCGGTCAGCGCCTCCCACACGCGTTGGGGCGAGCTCTCGATGTAGGTGACGTACACGTATCTCCGTTGGAAAGGCATGGTGTCCTCCTCGGCTCGTTCCTTGACGGCACGGAGTGCCCGCAGGCGCGGGCGCTCGAACCTCTCGATCCAGCGCTCTTGGATACCCCAGAGTGGGACGGGGTTGAGGTAGTGCAGCTTCTCCCGCCCCCTGCGAACGGTGCTGATCAGGTTGGCGGCCTCCAGCACGTCAAGGTGCTGCGTGGTCGATTGGCGCGTGATCTTCAGGGGGTGGCACAGCTCTCCGAGGGTCTGCCCGTTCCGATGACGAAGTCTGTCCAACAGAGCTCGCCGCGTCGGATCCGCCAGGGCCTGAAAGACCGCATCGTCATCTCCCACTCCCCGAATTATGCAGGCGTTTACCTGCATATGTCAACCCGCCGATTCGTGGTCAAGCCTCCGCCGCGGTCGCCCCGACAACCTCGAGCGAGGCTGCGCTGCCGTGCGCATTGCCTGGCTCCGGCGCGGCCGCGTCGATTGCCGGGGCACGTGCCGGGAGGAAGAGGAAGATGAGCAGCGCCCCGGCCAGGGCCACTCCGGCGCAGACGAGCATCATGTCGGACATGCCGCCGGTGAAGGCGTCATAGGCGGCTCGCTGCAGCGTCCCGCCGATGGCGCTGGGCAGGTGGCGGGCGACGGCGGCCGCACCCGCCAAGCTCCCTTCCGTAGCGTTCTGAAGAGAGGCAGGCATCCCGGTGAGGTGTCCAATCAGACCGTCACGGTAGCCGCTGCTGAGGATGCTACCCAGGACGGCGACGCCGAGCACAGAGCCGAGCTGGCGGAGGGTGGAAGAGAGCCCCATGCCGACGCCCATCTGGGCTCGGGGGAGGGCGCCCATCATGGCATCCACCGCCGCCGGCATCGCGACCCCGATACCGAGACCGCCGACGGTCAGAGCGATCGCGATCAGACCGTAGCCGCTGCTCGCGCTGGGCAGGGTGAGCAGGGTCATGCCCAGCGCGGTGACCAGCAGACCGCCGGCCACGATGACTCTGGAGCCCCAGTGAGCGGTCAACCGAGTGCTCGCAAGGCTCCCGAGCATGAGGGCGGCGACCATGGGCAACATCCGGAGCCCGGTGCCCATGGCGTCATTGCCCTGGATGATCTGGATGTATTGCGAGAGCCCGAAGAGCACGCCGCTCATCACGAATCCAACCGTGGTGAAGGCGAGCGTCGACCAGGTGAAACGCCCCTTGAGGAAGATGCGCAGGTCGACGAGGGGCGACCGGCTTCGCGTCTCCCACGCTATGAACATACCCATGAGGACCAGGCCGGCAACAAACGTGACGACGACGTCGCCGCCGGTCCACCCGTGTTCAGGCTGTTCCACGATCGCGTAGGTGAGACTGGTGATACCAGCCAGGCCGAGCACGGAACCGAGCCAGTCGGGGCGTGGCGCGCGGAGATCCTTGCTCTCCGGGACCAGCAGCCAGACGCCGAGCAGAGCGAGCACGACCACCGGCGCGTTGATCAGGAAGATGGAGCCCCAGGCGAAGTTGGTGAGCAACCAACCGGCCACGACAGGGCCGAGGGGGAGACCAAGGTAGGTGCCGATCATGGAGAAGGCGACCGCGCGAGGGCGCTCCTCGTCGGCGAACATGGACGGCAGGACCGACAGAGTAAGGGGGACGATGAGAGCTGCCCCCACGCCCATCAGCGCTCGCAGCCCGATCAGCCAGTCGGCCGAACCGACCTGGCTGGCGGCAACGGACGCGCCTCCGAACACGACCAGCCCCACCATGAGGAGGCGGCGGCGTCCGAAGCGATCGCCGCACATGCCGGCGGGGAGAAGAAGACCGGCCATGCTGAGCATGTACGCGGCCGAGATCCACTGCAGCTGGCTGGTGCTGGCGTCCAACTTCGCAGAGAGCGTGGGCAGGGCGGTCGCCAGGATGGTCACGTCCAATCCGACGACCAGGCCGGAGAGGACGAGCGCCGCCAGCCCCAACCAACGAAGTCTGATCTGTCGTTCTGTAATTGCCACTGTTTGGGCCTCCGGGTCGCGTGTGGGGGTACCTTTCCCTACCACCATACTGCATTCATAGTAACTTTGCAATGTCTGCAGTTTTGCTACCAATGTGTATACTGACCCCATGGTGGAGGTGCAGCCCGGCCTGAGAGAGCGGAAGAAGGTGAGAACGAGGCGTGCGCTCGCCGACGCGGCTGTGGGGCTGTTCGCCGAGCGCGGCTATGAGGAGACGACCATCGCCGACCTCGCCGCCGCCGTCGAAATCGCGCCCCGAACCTTCTTCAGCTACTTCCCCGCCAAGGAGGACGTGCTCTTCGCCGACATCGATGATCGGATCGCGGCGCTGGCCAAAGTTGACCTCCGCCAGCCAGGCGAGCGGCTGTTGCCTGCTGCCCAACGCATGGCCGGCCAGCTTGCGAAGCAGGTCCTATGGGAGTCGGCAGACGTGAAAGCGGAAGCACGGCAGCGGATCATTGAGGGCCAGCCATCGCTGCAGGCCGCCCTTCTCCTTCGTTTGCGTGCGGCAGACCAGATGCTGGCGGCCAGGTTGCTTGCCGCGTACCCGGACGAGGTGGACGAGGTGATCGCAGCGGCCGTGGTCGGGGCCTTCACGTCCGCACTTCGCACGGCCGCGGCCGCCGCACCAGGCCGCGGGCCTTCGGCTGGTGAGGTGCAACGGGTGATCGGCCGAGTGGTGCGGCTCTTGCAGCACGGACTGGGGGCGTGAGGCGGCGATGGCAGCGCGACGGGCCGGCCATCCAGTCCGCACTTTCCAGGGGTGTGCCGCGCCCTGGCGGTGGCAATGGAGGCTTGCTTCAACAATCGCGGTGCCTTGCAGCACTTGCTTCGCCCCCGGCCGACCCCGCCGAGCCCGGGCAACTCCAAAGCAAGTGCTCCGGCCGAACTCAAGACCGACGACCGGTGGGCCCGCTGGTCGGGGCGCCCAGACTCGAACTGGGGACCTCTTGCTCCCAAAGCAAGCGCGCTACCGGCTGCGCCACGCCCCGATGCCCTAGAGGATAGGGCACCCCGCGGGGAGGGCGGGGCCGGCCTCGCGCGCGTGGCCGGGACCGTACCCACACCCGCCCCGTCGCGCCCGTCATCGCAACCCCGACGCTCCCCGCTTGCGAATCGACCGCCCCTCGGAGCGGTCCCACCCGTCAGACTCCCGACCGGATGGACATCCTCGACGCCGTCATCGTGCTCCTGCTGGTCGCCTTCGCCATCTCCGGGTACCGGCGCGGCTTCACCTGGGGTGGCTCGGCGCTGGTCGGCCTGGTGGTCGGCAGCGTGGTCGGCGCGCTGATCGCCCCGCCGCTCACCCGCTGGCTCTCGCCCGGGCCAGAGAGCAGCGGCCAGGCCCTGGTCGCGGCCGGCATCTTCGTCGCCACGCTTCTGATCATCGAGGGGATCGGCAGCGCACTCGGCTACCGGGCCCGCGTCCTGGCGCTCAAGACCCGGCTCGCCACCTGGGATTCGGTGGCGGGCAGCTTCACCAGCTGCCTGGGTGTGCTCTTCATCGCGTGGTTTCTCGGCTTCACCTTCGCCAACAGCTCGCTGGCGGTGGTGAGCGGCCAGGTCGACGGCTCGGCGATCGAGCGGAGCCTCCTCGACATCGCCCCCCAGCCCCCGGCCTTCCTCGCCAAGGTCCAGGAGTTCCTGCAGAACAACGAGCTGCCCAACCCCTTCACCGGCCTCTCCCCCACCCTCCCACTCGAGCCCCTCCCCGCCAGCACCGACACCGCCGGAGTGCGCACCGCCGAGGCCGACGTCTCCCGCGTCGTCGCCTACGGCTGCGGGGGCCCGGGCGGCGCGGTGGCGGGCTCCGCCTGGCCGGTGGGCGACGACCTGATGCTGACCAACGCCCACGTCGTCGCCGGCTCGTACCACCAGACGGTCCAGCCTCCCGGGCGCGAGCCGCTCAACGCGACGGTCGTGCTCTTCGACCCCAATGAGGACGTCGCCATCCTCTACGTCCCCGGTCTCGGGATGTCACCGCTGCCGATCGCGAGTGGCAATCCATCGGTGGGGGCCCAGGGCGCCGTGATCGGCTACCCCGGCGGGGGCCCGGAGGCCACGGTCGCGGCCGCGGTCCGGGGCACCGAGGAGGCGACCACCTGGAACATCTACTACACCACCTCGGTCACCCGGGAGACCGTGGTCGTCTCCGCCGACGTGATCCCCGGCGACTCGGGGGGACCGCTGGTCGACCTCTCCGGCCAGGTGATCGGGGTCACCTTCGCGATGAGCACCACCTCCTCCGATGAGGGGTACGCGCTGGCGACCTCCGACATCACCGGGGAGATCCGGGCGGCCACCGGGCACACTCGGGCGGTGAGCGACGGCATCTGCGTGAGCGACTGAACGCTCGTCGAACCCGGCTTCCTCGGGGAGGGTCCGCGCGCCGCCGGAGGTCAGGCCCGGCGGCCCACCACCCACGCCGTCACCGCGCAGCCCGCGACCGTCCAGGCGCCCAGCACCAGGAACGCGGTGCCCACATCGGTGGCGAGGCCGGTGGTGAGCCCGGCCCGGATCACCGTGGCCATGCTCTCGAAGGGCAGCACCCGGTGGACGTCGTACAGCCACCCGGGGAGCTGCGACGCCGGGTAGACGATTGGCGAGAAGAGCAGGACGACGAAGATCAGCGCGTTGACGATGACGTTGGTGACCAGCGGATTCCTGATGGCGAGCGCGAGGCCGTACCCGACCGTGACCGACATCAGGGCGCAGAGCAGCACACCCGGGATGAGCAGCGGCGAGAGCGAGAGGTGGATGCCGTACCGCCAGGTGGCGACCAGCAGCGCCAGCACGCTCCCCGGCAGGGCCAGCACCGTGAAGAGGGTGAAGGTCGACACCGCGTGCGCGCTCCGCGGCACCGGCAGCGACCAGACGTAGTCGAAGGTCCCGCGCAGCTTGTCCTGCATCACCGCGTTGGGGACGAGCACGAATCCGAGCGGGATGAGCGCCAGGGTGGGCGCGCCGGTCGCGATGTACAGCGCCCGGACGGTCGTGATCTGCGGGTAGAAGAACCCGTACATCAGCACCATGCCCGCGCCCATCATGGTCTGGATCACGACCAGCATCCCTGCCCACGGACGGAGCACGCCCCAGTCGTACCTGAGCATGGAGCGGAAGCTGGCCAGCCAGTACGGGAAACCCGAGCGCAGCCCACCGCGCGGCCGCAGGGTTGCGGTCCGTCCCGCCGGGACGGCGATTCCGCTCACGGCCGCCGCCCCAGCGACCAGAGGGCCAGCCCCGCCGCCACCACCGTCCAGACCCCGAGGACCGCATAGGCGGTGGGCACGGCCGAGCCGGCGCTCGAGGTGAGCCCGGCCCGGATGACCACCGCCATGTGGCGGAAGGGGAACCACCAGTTGAGGTCGGCGAGCCAGGCCGGCATCTGCGAGAGCGGGTAGAGGACTGGCGCGAAGCCGAAGATGATGAAGACCAGCGCCTGTGAGATGAGCAGCGTGACCATCGAGTTGCTCACGGCGTGGGCGAGGGCGTAGCCGAGCATGGTGCCGGCCAGGGCCGTGAGCAGGACGGCCGGGACGATCATCAAGGAGATGTGGAGGGGCAGGTCGTAGCGGAGCTGGGCCACGACCAGCGAGAGCACCACGGCGGGGAGGCCGCTCAGCAGGCAGACCGTGTACCAGGCGGCGGCGGTCACCCACCGGCTGATCGGCAGGGTGCGCAGGTACTCGTAGCTGCCGGCGGTGCGCTGGTTGGCCACCATCTGGGGGGCGAAGACCAGCCCGACCATGATCAGGTTGATGACCGGCACCCCGGTGGAGACGAAGAGCGCTGCGCTCTCCGGGATGTGGGCAAAGAAGAGGGAGATGCCGAGCACGAAGCCGACGCCGGAGAGGGCCTGCACGGAGCCGAGCAGCATCAGCCACATCCGCAGGCTGGCGAGGTGCCAGCGCACCATCGAGACGTAGTCGCGGAGCGAGCGGCGCAGGCCCCGCTGGACTCCACCGAACGGGAGGATCAGGGCGGCGTCACTGATCGCCATGGAGCCGGTCCGGCGGCAGGTCCGCGGTCAGCCGGATGTACGCGTCCTCCAGGCTGCTGGCGCCGAGCGCGTACTCCTCGGCGACCCCCTCATCGATGAGGCCGGCCGCCCAGGAGATCCCGGAGGTCGCGTCGGCCTCGGCGATGGTGGTGACCAGGTTGTTTCCCACCCGGACCGGCGAACCGCCCCAGGCGGGGAGGGCGGGCGTCGCCACCCCGGGCACCAGCATCACCTGGAGGCGCAGCTCGGCGCGGTCCGCCGCCTTGAGCGAGGACGGGGTCCCCTCGGCGACCAGCCTGCCGCTGGCGATGACGGCCAGGCGGTCGACCGCCTTCTCCGCCTCCAGCACGTTGTGGGTGACGAGCAGCACCGAGCAGCCCTGCGCTCCCAGGCCCCTGATCTGGTCCCAGAGCAGGCGCCGGCGCAGCGGGTCGACGTCATTGGTCGGCTCGTCGAGGATGACCAGATGGCCCGGGGCGATGGTCGCCATGCAGAAGCCCACCAGCCGCTTGACCCCGCCCGAGAGGCTGTTGCCCAGGCTACGGCTCCACTCGCCCAGCTCCAGCGCATCGATCAGCTCGGTGGTCCGGCGCCGCACCCGCCCCATCTCGGCGCCCCGGATCCGCCCCGACAGCTCGATCGCCTCCCGCAGGCGGAAGGAATCGATCGGCATCTGCGCCTGGGGCAGGTAGGAGCAGAGCTGCCGGGCCGCGTCGGGGTCGGCCACCAGGTCGTACCGGCCCAGGGTGATGCGCCCTGAGGTGGGCTTGAGCAGCCCGATGGTCTGCTTGACCAGCGTGGACTTGCCGGCGCCGTTGGGCCCGAGCAGGCCGTACACCTCGCCCGGCTCCACGCGCAGTGTGATCCCGTCGTTGGCGGCGACCGTGCCGAAGCGCTTGACCAGGTTGTCGACGCCGAAGGTCCATCCGTCGCTCGCCATCGGGGCCGCGGTGGTGGTCACGGCGCGGCATTATCCGCCGGGGCGGCGGCGCCCCGCCGGGTCCAGGGGCCACCACCGTCAGCCATCAGCCGCCCGGAGAACCCGGCGTCCCCCCTCAGGACGAGCGCCGCAGCGCGTCGGTGAGCCTGATGCGGGCGCCGAAACGGAGGATCGAGTTGGCGTAGATGCGCGCCCCCAGCCAGGTCATCCCGGCGATGCTGCCGAGCACCAGGACGACGGAGAGCAGCCCCTCCCAGAGCGGCACCCCGCCCGCCGCCATCCGGATCGACATCAGCACCGGGGTGAAGGGCGGGATCAGCGAGAACACGGTGGTCGCCGTCTCCAGGCCCGGTGACACCGCACCGCCACCGGTCACGGCGTCGATGGCGGGGATGGCCACCACGTAGGCGAGCAGCCAGGTGACGACCAGCAGCATCGAGACCGGCACGGTCGCGCTGCTCACCTCCTCGACCCGGGAGACGAGCGACGCCGTGGCGGCGAGCATCAGCGCATAGAGGACGAATCCGAGGACGAACCACATCACCCCGATGAGGACGGCCCCGATCGCTGCACCGGGCAGGGCGAGCACGCCGGTGGGCACGGTGAAGAGCAGCCCGCAGAGGGCGATGATGCCGAGCTGGATCAGGCCGACCAGGCCGATGCCGATGACCTTGCCGAGCAGGAGCTGGCCGGGCCGCACCGTGGAGAGCAGGATCTCCACCACCCGGCTGGCCTTCTCGGCGACGACCCCCTGCCCGATCACGCTGCCGTAGATGCCGATGAAGAGGTAGAGGGCAAAAGCCATGACGAAGCCGATGATCGGCCCCTGCAGCTGGGCGGCCGTGGCCGGATGCAGGGTGTCGAGATGCAGGGTGACGGCGTCGACCTGGCTCTCGACGGTCGCCGGGTTGAGCCCGGCCGCGCTCAGGTCGGTGGAGAGCACCTCCTGCTTGGCGAGCGAGACCAGCGCCGCCTGCAGGGTGGGGTCGATGCCACTCTCGACCACCGCCTCGGGAGCCTCGGCCGTGCCCACGACCAGGGCGTCGAGGCTGCCCGCGCGCACCCTCGACCGGCCCTGCGCGGGGGTCGCGATCGCGCTCACATGGACCTTGAACCCGAGTGAGGGGGCCGCCGCCTCGAGCGGCCGGGCCAGCGCCATGGCCGAGCCCGAGAAGCCGACCCTGAAGGTGGTCGTCGTATTGATCCTGTCGATGACCGCCAGCTGCAGCACGGCGTACAGGGCGAGCAGGGCGACGGCGACGATCGTCCCGACGATGAAGACCTTGCCGCGGATCCGGGTCGCGAACTCGCGGCGGGCGATCAGGTAGACGGCACGGCGGGGGCTGAGCGCGGCGCGATCGGGGGCGGCGCCGCTCATGCCGCGGGCTCCTCGGTGATGACGCTGCGGAAGAGCTCCATGAGCGTCGGCGTGTCGCGGCGGAATTCGCGGACCGGACCGGTGGCGAGCGCCGCCTGGAGCAGGGCCTGGTCACCGGCGGCGGCCGGCAGCTCGACGAGCGTCCGCGAGCCCTCCACCCGGACCACGGTCGCACCCGTCACCTTCCCCGCCCATCCGGCCGCCGCCTCCGGGGCATCGACCCAGTAGCGGGGGGCGGAGCCGCTGCGCAGCTCCTCGACGGACCCGGCGGCCAGCATCCGGCCGCCGCGGATGATCCCGACGCGGTCGCAGAGCTGCTCGACCAGCTCCAGCTGATGGCTGGAGAAGAGCACCGAGATGCCCGCGTCCGCCTGCTCCCGGAGCACCGCGCTCATCACGTCGACGGCCACCGGGTCGAGCCCCGAGAAGGGCTCGTCGAGGACCAGCACGTCGGGTGAGAAGAGGAGCGCCGCGGCGAGCTGGACCCGCTGCTGGTTGCCCTGGCTCAGCTTCTGGAGCTGCTCGCCACCGCGATCGCCAAGGCCGAGCCGGTCCAGCCAGCGGGCGGCGGCCGCGCGCGCGTCGCGGGAGCGCATCCCGTGGAGCTCGGCGAGGTAGACCAGCTGCTCGGTCACCCCCATGCTCGGGTAGAGGCCGCGCTCCTCGGGCATGTAGCCGATCCGGCGCCGGGTGGCGAAGGTGATCGGCGCCCCACCCCAGCGCACCTCGCCGGCGTCGGCGGCGAGCACGCCGAGGACGATGCGCATGGTGGTCGTCTTGCCGGCGCCATTGGGCCCGACGAAGCCGAACAGCTCGCCCGCGCGGACCTCGAAGCTCAGCTCCTCCAGCGCGGCCACGCTCCCGTACCGCTTGGACACCCGGTCGATCTCCAGCACCCGGTCGGCCACTGGCGGCGCCTCCTCTTGAAATTCGATATCACTATGATAGTATCAATTCCAGCCGCCGGGCATCCACCCCGGCGGGAGAGATCCGAGGAGATGGTGAGATGACCGTCGACACGACCCCGACCAGGCCGGCGCCCGCGGCGCGGGCGATCATGACAGAGCGGATCCGGCCGGCGGGTCCGGGCATAGCGCTCCTCCTCATCTTCATCGTGGTGGGGCTGGTGGACATCGGCCTCTTCGTCCTCGCCGGCATCCTGGGCAACCAGCACGGGGACGGCCTGCTCACCGGCATCGTGGTCGGCGTCGCGGTGCTCGTCCTCATCGTCGACTCGATCGCGTCCCGCGGGCTGACCCCGGTGCAGCCGGGCGAGGCGCGGGTGGTGCAGCTGTTCGGCCGCTACAACGGGACGGTCCGCAACCCCGGCCTCTGCTGGGTCAACCCCTTCACCGAGCGCCGCAAGGTCTCCACCCGGATCCGCAACTACGAGACCCAGGTGGCGAAGGTCAACGACGCCGACGGCAACCCGATCGAGATCGCCGCGGTGGTGGTCTGGCAGGTCGAGGACACGGCGCAGGCGCTGTACGAGGTGGACGACTTCGCCCGCTTCGTCGACATCCAGACCGAGACCGCGGTCCGGCACGTGGCCAGCA
>JBEKAP010000056.1:0-11344 GCA_050015875.1 Candidatus Dormibacteria bacterium
AGGTCATCGACCGCGTCTACGAGCTGGAGCGCTGGGGTGGGCTGTTCGACCGCACCGACGACGGCCGGATCATGCAGCGGGCCTTCGGCGCGCACAGCTTCAAGCGGCTGTGCCACGTGGGGGACCGCACCGGCCTCGAGCTGATCCGCACCCTTCAGGACAAGCTGGTGCACACGGCCGGGGCCGACGTGCTGATGGAGTGCACGCTCACCCGGCTGCTCACCCACGGCGACCGGGTCTGCGGAGCCTTCGGGTACGACCGCAACAGCGGCGAGCTGATCGTCATCCGCGCCGGCGCGGTGGTGATGGCGAGCGGGGGCTGGGGCCGGATGTTCCGCTACACCTCCAACGCCTGGGAGGGCACGGGCGACGGCGCGGCCATGGCCTACGAGGCGGGCGCCGAGCTCCAGGACATGGAGTTCGTCCAGTTCCACCCGACCGGGATGATCTGGCCGCCCGGCGCGCGCGGCATCCTGGTCACCGAGGCGGTCCGCGGTGAGGGTGGCATCCTCCGCAACGCGGAGGGCGAGCGCTTCATGGAGAGGTACGACCCGGTCAAGAAGGACCTCTCCAGCCGCGACGTGGTCGCCCGTTCCATCTACAAGGAGGTGGTCGCGGGCCGCGGGTCCCCGCACGGCGGCGCCTTCCTGGACATCGCGAGCCGGCGCAGCGCCGCGGACATCCGCAGGAAGCTGCCCTCGATGTGCGACCAGTTCGAGGCCCTGGCGGGCGTGGACATCAGCAAGGAGCCGATGGAGGTTGGGCCCACCATCCACTACACCATGGGTGGCATCCGGGTCGACCCCGAGACCACCGCGAGCACCGTCCCCGGGCTCTACGCCGCCGGCGAGGCGGCGGCTGGGCTGCACGGCGCCAACCGTCTGGGAGGCAACTCACTGGGTGACATCCTGGTCTTCGGCCGGCGGGCCGGCGAGGCCGCCGCGGAGGCGGCCAGGAGCCTGGGCGCCCGGCCGGCCATCTCCGCCAAGCAGCTCGCGGACGAGGAGGCGGCGGTCCTGCGGCCGCTGACCCAGGACCTGGGCGAGAAGGCGGAGAACTCCTACGTCCTCCACCGAGCGCTCCAGGAGGCGATGCAGGACGACGCCGGCATCGGGCGCAGCGAGGATTCACTGAACCGGGCGCTCGCGACCATCGGGGAGCTGACCGAGCGGAGCCGGCGGATGCGCGCCGGCGGCGGGCGGGTGCTCAACCCCGGCTGGCACACCTGCCGCGACGTCGAATCCATGCTCACCATCTCGGAGGCGATCGTCCGCTGCGCCATCGCCCGCCGCGAGTCGCGGGGCGCGCAGTGGCGCTTCGACTTCCCCGAGAAGGACGCCCGCCTCGGCCGGATCAATCTGGTCGCGGTCAAGAGGGGCGGTGCCATGGCGGTGCAGGAGCGGGCCGTCGACCTGATGCCCGACGAGGTGGTCACCCGACTGGCGCGGAGCCGGTTCTTCGATCCGGCCGCGCTGCCGCCCCACTACTTTGGCAAGGTCTCTGCCGCGAGCCCGGAGGCCCACTGATGGCCGGCCTGCCGTCGCAGCCTGAGGGCGGACCGCCGCCGTCCCCGGTCGATGGGCCGCCCACGCCCGAGAGCGGGCTGACCGGGCAGACCATCACCCTTCGCGTCTTCAAGGGGCAGCCCGGCGGCGAGATGGGCCTGGTGACCCACGAGGTCCCCGAGGTCACCGGGATGGTCGTGCTCGACGCCGTGCACTGGGTGCAGCGCAACGAGGACAGCGACCTCGCCTGCCGCTGGAACTGCAAAGCCGGCAAGTGCGGCTCGTGCAGCGCGGAGGTCAACGGGCGGCCGGTGCTGATGTGCACGACGCGGATCGACACCCTGCCCGCCGGGCCGGTCACCGTCCAGCCGATGAAGTCCTTCCCCCTGATCAAGGACCTGGTCACCGACGTCTCCCGCAACTACGAGACCAACAAGCTGATCCCGCCCTTCACCGCGGCCCCCGACGACGGCACGCCCTGGCGGATCCAGCAGATGGACATCGACCGCCTCTACGAGCACCGGCGCTGCATCGAGTGCTTCCTCTGCCAGGACGTGTGCCATGTCAACCGCACCCACGACCTGAGCGCGCGTTTCTTCGGGCCGCGTTTCTTCGTCCGGGTGGCGAGCCTGGAGATGCACCCCAAGGACATCCTGGACCGCCGGGATCTGCTCCGCGATGCCGGCGGGCTCGGCTACTGCAACATCACCAAGTGCTGCACCGAGGTCTGCCCCGAGCACATCCACATCACCGACAACGCCATCATCCCGCTCAAGGAGCGGGTCGCCGACGCGCACTGGGACCCGCTGCGCTGGGTGGCGCGCAAGCTGCGCGGGCCCGCCGCCGGCGCGGGGCGGGAGGCGGGGGAGAAGGCGGCCCCAGAGTGAGGCGTCCCGAGCGATGATCGTGACCGTCGTCCTGGTCGTGATCCTCGGCCTCCTGGCGCTCGCCTTCGTCGCCTTCTACCGCTATTCGCGCACCCCGGAGTGGGGCGACTCGGACGTCCGCAAGGCGGCGCTCGGGATGCTGATGGCGATCGGCCCGCTCTGGGGGATGCACTTCAAGGCGCCGCGGCCGGAGCTGCCCTCGGTGACCACGCCGGGTGACGACCCCGAGCCGCTGCCGACCTGGTCGGATGGGGAGCCGCCCGCGAGATTGGGCCGAGGGTAGCCCGGACGGGGCCACACCCACGTGGAGAGCGCGATGACCGCCCGCCCCGCGTGCGAGCGCGGTCAGGCGCTCAGCCGAGCAGTGGCAGGCGCCCGACCAGGAGGCCCAGGCCCTCGCGATCGCCATCGCTGAGCGCCATCCGACCCGTCGCCTTGAGCGCGTACGTCTCTCCGTCCCAGTCGACGGGGAGGGCCGCTCCCAGCAGACCGTCCAGGGTCAGGCGAACGATGTCCAGAGCCGTCGCGGGCACGGAGGGGGCGGTGTCGAGATGCGCGGTAAGGTCGAGGTGGTGAAGGGCGGCTTCCACGGCGAGGGTGGCCAGCAGGTCGGGGATGGCGATGATCAGGCCCTGGGTGTGCACCCGGACAGTCGCCGGGAGCGCCCATGCCGCCGCCCGTACGGCAGCCTCCGAGGTCTCCGCCCACTGCTCGACAAGGACCTGGTGCGAGTAGGCCGACGCCGCCCGACGCACAAACTCGGCGTGCCGGGCAGCCTCCGCAGAACCCGGCTGGTACCCGCGCCAGTAGCTGACGAGGTCGACTGTGGGCTCCTCGTTCGCCGGGCTGGCCAGGGCGACCAGCGCGCGCTGGGGATCGAGGAGCAGATGAAAGAGGAGATCGCGGACGCTCCAGCCCTCGCAGCCGGTGGCCCGGTCGAAGGCCGCGTCGGGTAGGGCGGTCACGATCCCGGTGATCGCCCGATAGGTCCGGCCCAGAGCCCGCAGCGCAACGGCCCCGTCGATTTCGCCCATCCCGCCATGATGCCGCGCGGCGGCACGCTGCGTGCGCGTCGAGAGCCGCGCAGGCCCTCCGGCGGGAGACGGCCGGTCAGTCCTCGTCGTGGTGGAAGAGGCTGGGCAGAAGGGGGTCGATCTGCCCTCGGTTGGCCTCGATCAGCCCGACGATCTCCTGGACCGCCGCCGCGGAGCGGTGCAGGGCGGCCTGATCCTCCCCGCTCAGGTCGACCTCCACCACCTCGACCAGACCGCCGGAGCCCAGCCGGGCGGGGACCCCGCTGAACACCCCGGCGACGCCGTACTCGCCGTGAAGGTGGACGCTGCAGGGGAGGATCTGCTGGGTGTCGAGCAGGATGGCGTCGATCATCTGGGCCACCGCCGCGCTCGGAGCGTAGTAGGCGCTGCCCGTCTTGAGCAGGCTGACGATCTCGGCCCCGCCATCGCGGGTGCGCTGCACGATCTGCTCCAGTCGCTCGGGAGCGAGGAGCTGAGCGATCGGCCGCCCGGCGACCGTGGTCAGCTCGGTCAGCGGGACCATGGTGTCGCCGTGGCCGCCCAGCACGTGGGCCTGGACGTCGCGCACAGACGCCCCCAGCTCCTGGGCGATGAAGGTCCGGAAGCGAGCGGTGTCGAGCACGCCCGCCATGCCGATCACCCGCCGCCGGGGGAAGCCGCTCACGGCGAGGGCCACCTGGGCCATGGCGTCGAGGGGATTGCTGACGATGATGAGGATGGCCTGCGGGGACGCCGCCGCCGCCTGCCGGACCACCCCGCTCACGATACCGGCGTTGGTCATCACCAGGTCGTCGCGCGACATCCCGGGCTTGCGGGCGACCCCGCTCGTGACCACCACGATGTCGCTGCCCGAAGTCTCCTGGTAGCCGTTGGTGCCGGTGACCTGGCTGTCGTACCCGACCACGGGGCCCGCTTCGAGGATGTCCAGCGCCTTGCCCTGGGGCAGGCCCTCGACGATGTCGACCAGGACGATGTCGGCGTAGTCACGCTCGGCGAGACGCTGGGCCAGGGTGGCGCCGACGTTGCCCGCGCCGACGACGGTGATCTTGTGGCGCACGGGGGTGCCTCCGGTGGTTTTGGCCGACATCCGGATTGTAGGAAGGCCGTGTCCCGGTGCCGGCACCGGGGGCGGCCGCGGCGGTGCGATCCTTGCGGACATGGCGAAGGACAGGCGGCTCCCCCGCGGTGCCCGCGCCCGGGCGGCGACCGTCGTTGAGCGGTTGGCGGGTGAGTATCCGGTGGCGGAGTGCGCCCTCGTCCATGAGGGTCCACTCCAGCTCCTGGTCGCCACCATCCTCTCCGCGCAGTGCACCGACGAGCGGGTGAATCTGGTGACCCCGCGGCTCTTTGCCCGCTATCCGGATGCCGCCGCCTTCGCGGGAGCCGATCCGGCCGAGCTGGAGGAGCTGATCCGCAGCACCGGCTTCTTCCGGGCCAAGGCCCGCTCCATCATCGAGATGAGCGAGGAGGTGGTGGGACGGTTCGGCGGAGAGGTGCCCGACCGGATGGAGGACCTCGTGACCCTCCGCGGCGTCGGCCGCAAGACCGCCAACGTCCTGCTCGGCGTCGCCTTCGGCAAGCCCGGGTTTCCGGTGGACACGCACGTCACCCGGCTGAGCTGGCGACTCAAGCTCACCTCGTCGAAGGATCCGGTGGAGATCGAGGCGGACGTCTGCTCCATGGTTCCCGCCGGCGAATGGACCGCGCTCGGGCTTCGGCTGATCCTGCACGGCCGCCGGGTGTGTGCCGCCCGCCGCCCCCGCTGCCCGACCTGCGTCCTCAACGACATCTGCCCCTCGGCCGAGATCGCGGGCCTCCGTCCACCGCGCGCGGTCGGTCCGCGGGGGGCGGCGCCGCCCCGCTGAGCACCGAAGCGGCGGCGCCGCGGCTCGGCGCCCAGGGGTCGGGGGGAGGCAGGGCGTACCAGCCCGAGCCGCGCGGGACCCCCGAAATGCCGACACCTGCATCCTGGTGGTGGCGTTCGGGGAACGAGGGGGCGAGCCGGAGGGTCGGTCAGGTACGATTCCGGCGTCCAATCAGTCATGCCCCTCGAGTGACAGTTACTTCCGCACCGCTTCCGTCCGCCCTGGAGCCGGCCGAGACCGACGAAACCAGGACGAGCAACTCGCGACCCCCGCGCGCACCTCACCGGCTGCCGGTCGCGAGCCCCGGGCCGCGCCTCCCGGGGATCCATCGCCCCGAGGGGCTGCTGCCGGCGGCTCGGCCGGGAGACGTTCCCCAACCCCAGCACCTTCACCTCCCCGGTTGGGTGCGCCGCGCCCACGGCCAGGCGCGCCCGATCCTCGCCGACCTGATCGGCAACCTCTCCGGCGAGCCTCGCCAGCAGTACTCGGCGCACGTCGCCGCGCTGATCGAGGGGATGAGCTCTGGCAAGTTCAGCCTGGCCTGGCAGTACCCTGCCCTGATCGACGAGGGGTGGGCGCTGGTCGGCCGGCAGCGGGCCGACGCCGAGGAGGAGGCCAAGCGCCGTCGCGGTCTGGAGAGCGCACGGCGGAAGGTCGCCGATCAGCTCCGCGATGCGGGTGCCCGCTTGACCCCGGAGACCGCCACCCGGCTGAATCGGACCCTCCGGTCGGCGGACGGGCCCGATGCGATCAAGGAGGTGGCCGTCGAGCTGGACCACGCGGTCGCAGCCGTGCGCACCCTCGAGGAGCGTCGCCGGGACCGCGAGATCGACCGCACCCGTGAGCGCCTCCGCCGCTCGCTGCCGCGCGGAGCGGACGCCGAGGGCCCCGCCGAGACCTGGCAGGACTCGCTGCGCCGCATCGCCGAGCAGTACTCGGAGTAGCGGGTCGCGGGGCCCCTTCGCGAGAGGGTCCGCGGAGCGGCCGGCAGGGCGGAAACTGAGGGGATGCACGAGGAGCAGCTGCTGATGCGCCGCGCCCTGGCGCTGGCCGCTCGGGCCGGCCGGCGCGGCGAGGTCCCGGTGGCCGCGCTGGCGGTGGCCGGGGGCACCGTGATCGCGGCCGCGGGCAATCGCATGGAGCGGGGGGGCGACGCCACCGATCATGCCGAGATGCGGGTGCTGCGGGCGGCCGCCCGCCGCCTCGGGGGATGGCGGCTCGAAGGGGTGACCGTGGTGGTGACCCTGGAGCCCTGCCCGATGTGCGCCGGAGCGATGGTCCAGGCTCGGATCGATCGCTGCGTGTACGGTGCCCGCGACCCCAAGAAGGGAGCCGACGGCAGCGTCTACGAGGTGCTCCGCCACCCCGCCAACAACCACCGGATGGAGGTCACCGAGGGAGTGATGGGGGAGGAATGCGGGCGGCTGCTCAGCGACTTCTTCCGGCGGCTGCGCGCCGGCTGAGAGCCGGGTGGGCCCCGACCGGAACGGCACGGTCGCACGTCGCGATCCCATCGAGCGCGCCGAGCCCCTGGCTATACTCCGCCGCCATGGCACTCTCCTGGACCGTTGCGCGCTGATGCCCGACTGGCTCACGCGCCGCCGCCTGACCGACCCGGTGCCGGGAACCCTCGAGGTCATCTCCGCCACCGGTGTTCCGGTGAGCGTCAGCGCAACATTCAGCAACTACAGGCTGCACGGCGTGCTCCACATCCCGGGCCTCCCCCCGACGGCGGTGGCGCTCCGCGGCATGGCGCGGGTCAGCAAGTACCCGCGGTCCGGTCAGACGCTCCCCGTGACCGCCGACCGCGCCCACCCGGACCGCGTCGTCATCGAGTGGGACCAGATCGCGACCGGTACCCAGCAGGGGGCGGCCCTGGCAGCGGCCATCGCGGAGGCCGAAGCCGGGGCTCAGCAGACCCAGCCGGGCGCAGCGGGCTGGCCCACGTGGTCCACCGGCTACCCAGCCGCTGTGCCCCCCGGTTACCCAGCCGCTGCGCCCCCCGGCGCGTCCCCGTACTCTCCCGGCGGCCTACCCCCCGGCTACTCCCCGGTCCCCGTGGTGGTGGGTGCCCCGGGCCGGCCGCTGCCGGGCGCCCCGGGAGGCGGGCTCACCCCCGAGCAGGCGGACGCCTGGCAGGCCGGCGGCAAGGTCCGCGCCACCGCCGTGGTGGTCGCCGCCAGCGAGGTGACCCTCCCTCCGGGCATGGCGAGCCAGGCCCCCGCCGGACTGTTCGACGTCCTCCTCGCCGTGACCCGCCCCGATGGGGCGACGTACAACGTCTCGACGCGCATCAGCTTCCGTACCGACGCACGCCGCGCACAGGTCGCGACCGTCGGTGCCCGCCTCCCCGTCCTGATCGACGAGAACGACCCGTCGGTGGTTGCGGTCGAGGTGGCCGCGCTCCCCACCTGACGGCGAGGGGCGCGTGCCCCGAGCCGCAGGTCGGCCGGGTGAGCGGGGGGAGGGGTGCACGTTCCGCTGGGGGTTAAGGACATCCCTATCCGTAAGGCGCTGACAAGGTGTGGCGGCCCTCCCGGGGATGAGCTGAATGGTGCGTTTGACCCCAGGCATCCGCTGGCCGGCGCAAACCTGCTGATCGAGGCGAACGACCCGTCGGTGGTGGCGGTCGAGGTGGCCGCGCTCCCCTCCGGACCTCCTGACGGCGACGGGCCGCCAGGTCGGAGAGGGGCCGGCTCCGAGCGTCCGACCCCCCTCCGGACCGGTCAGGCGACCGGGCTCACCTTCTCGGTGCAGAAGCTGCAGCGCAGGGCCGCCTTGGGGATGGTGCTCAGGCACTGCGGGCACTCGCGGGTGGTGACCTCGACCGGCTCGGCCCGCCGGGCGGCCAGCTTGTTCATCGGGACGACGACGATGAAGTAGATGGCGGCGGCGACGGCGACGAACGAGACGATGGCGTTGAGGACGTCGCCGTAGGCGAACTGGCTGTTGTTGATGGTGAAGGTGAGGCCGGCGAAGTCCGGCTTCCCGAAGATGGCGGCGATCAGCGGGGTGAGGATGTCCTTGACGAAGGCGGTCACCACCGCGTTGAAGGCGAGACCGATGACCACCGCGATGGCCAGGTCGATGACATTGCCCCGGACGATGAAGTCGCGGAACCCCTTGAGCATGCCCTTCCTCCAAAAACCCGATTGCACCCCGCCACCCCGCCGGCAATGGTAGCGGGGGCGGGGCTCAGCCGCCGGCGGCGACGGCCCCGTCGGAGCCGGCGTCGACCGCCCCGACCACGCCTCGCCCGGTGCTACGTGACGGCGCGCGCTCGGGCGCCCCCTGGGGGGCGAATTGGTGCTCGTAGAGCGTGGCGTAGAGACCGCCAGTGCGGAGCAGCTCAGCGTGCGTGCCCCGCTCCACGAGCCGGCCGTGGTCGATCACGAAGATGACGTCGGCGGCCAGGATGGTGGACAGGCGGTGGGCGATGGCGATGGTGGTCCGCTCCCGGATGAGCGGGGTCAGCGCAGCCTGCACCAGCCGCTCGCTGGTCGTGTCGAGCGCCGCCGTCGCCTCGTCGAGGATCAGGATGCGCGGTGACTTCAGGATCACCCGGGCGATGGCGATGCGCTGCTTCTCGCCCCCCGAGAAGCGGTAGCCACGCTCTCCGACCACGGTGTCGTAGCCCTCCGCCAGCTCGGTGATCCGATCGTGGATGAAGGCGGCACGGCAGGCCGCCTCCAGCTCCTCCTGCGTCGCCTCGGGCCGCGCGTAGAGGAGGTTGCGGCGCACCGAGGCGTGGAAGAGGTAGGTCTCCTGGGTGACGATCCCCAACTGGTCGGCGATGGAGGCGAGGGTAAGGCTGCGCACGTCGTGGCCGTCGATGCGGACCGCCCCGAGGGTCACGTCGTAGAGGCGGGGGATCAGGTAGGAGACGGTCGTCTTGCCCGCCCCCGTGGGCCCGACGATGGCGGCGAGCTGGCCCGGCGCGATGCGCATCTCCAGGTCCTCGATGGCCCACGGCCGGGGCGCCTCCTGGTCGGCGTGGATGGCGCTGGGCTGGGTGCTGAGCTGGGCCGGGTCGTAGCGGAAGTAGACGTGGTCCAGCTCGATCTCGGCGCCGGCCCGACGAGGGGGGAGGGGGATGGCATCGGGAGCGTCCACGATGTCTTGGGGGATCTCCAGGTAGTCGAAGATCCGCTCGAAGAGGGCGAGCGACGACTGGGCCTCGACCGACACCTGGAGCATCTGGCCGATCGGGAAGAAGAGCCGGCTCTGAAGGGTGGTGATGGCGACGATGGTCCCGGCCGTGATCCCCGAGCTGAGCCCGCTGCTGTGGTAGATGACGAATGCCGAGACCAAGTAGACGAGCGCCGGCGCGATCGAGAAGAAGACCTGGACCATGGCGAACAGGACCCGCCCCACCATCGCCGCCCGGATCGAGAGGTCGGCCACCTGGCGGTTCTCCGACCGGAAGCGGTCCCTCTCCTCGCGCTGGCGCCCAAAGGTCTTGCCGAGCAGGATGCCGGAGATGGAGAGCGTCTCCTGGGTGATGGCGCTCATCTCGGCCTTGGATTCCTGCGCCAGGAGGGTGACCTTGCGCCGTGCGTTCCCGGCCCGGTAGGTGAGGAAGAGGAAGACGGGCATCATGAAGAGGGAGAGGGCGGTGAGCTGCCAGCTGAGCACCACCATGGCCACCAGGGTGCTGGCGATCACGACCACGTTGGAGACGATCGAGGAGGCGGTGTCGGTCACCACCGACTGGATGCCCCCGACGTCGTTGGTGAAGCGCGACTGGATCTCCCCGGTGCGGGTGGAGGTGAAGAAGCGCATCGAGAGCCCCTGGAGGTGGGCGTAGAGGGAGTTGCGCAGGTCCTCCATCAGCCGCTGGCCGATGCTGTTGATCTGATAGGTCTGGGCGATCCCGACGGCGCCGGTGATCATCGGGATGAGGATCATGAGACCGGCGTAGACGCCCACCAGGCCCATGTCCGGCCCGCCGCCTCCGACCGGGAAGAGGGCGTCGAAGACGAACTTGATCAGGATCGGGTTGACGACGCCCAGGCCCGAAGTGAAGACGATCAGCCCGACGGCGAGCGCCACCTGGCGGCGATGGGGGCGGAAGAGGCCGAACACCCGGCGCGCGAGGTGGCGGTTGGACACCCGGCCGCTCGGCTTCTCGTCCGGGGTGGCATGTGCCCAGCGATGCATGGTCAGGAGGTGACGGGAGGAGTGGGGCTCATCAGGTCACTCTAGCCACCCGCCCTCCGAGGATGGCTCGGGCCGCCCGCTATCGAGAGGGCTGCTCCCCGGGATGGTGCCCCTCGGCCAGCTCCCAACCCCGGCGGGCCTCCCGGTAGAGGGCGTGGAAGAAGGGCCCGCCCCAGAGCCCGATGGAGAGGGCGGCACCGAAGAGGACCACGGCGTCGACGCTCTCGCGCCCCTCCCGGGCCCAGTAGACGTCCTTGAGATTGAGCCAGAGAGCGAATTCGTCGAGGGTTATCGCGGATGCCGCCCCGTAGGTCACGGCCGTGAGCTTGGAGGCGGGGCCCTCTGGGCGGGCGCCGTCGCCGGTGCCGATCTCGACCAGCCAGAGGTAGCCGGTACCGAGGAGCCCGGCGATCCCGAAGACCAGGTGGTGGAGGTGGCGGCCGCCGACGCCCACGTTGTGGAAGGGCCCGACCCCCCGCCGGATGGCGTGGGTGATGCCCCGGGTGGCGGCGAAGGCGGTGAAGAAGCCGGCCGAGGAGAGGAAGAGCCGCTCGCGGCGGGTGTCGGCGAAGTGGAGCCGGTAGAGGTGGGCGACGCGGTGGGGCGCGACGGGTCGCATCCGCGGAGTGTGCCTCAGCCGGTACCCGTCATGGGCGGTGGCGGCGCCGCTTCAGCTCGTCGTGGATGTCGAGGTAGGTGGGTCCCCGGTAACGGCTCCGGTATCGAGGGCGCGTGGGTCTCAGGCTGTTGCTCCACCACAGCAGGGCCACGAACCCGATGGCGAGGACGCCGATGACGATCAGCCCCGACACTCGATCCAGTCTAGGTGCCGGGGTGCCGGGGTCGCAGATCGCTCCCGTGCCGGCCGCCCCGCGCCGCGCCCGCTCGCTCCC
>JBEKAP010000057.1:0-11219 GCA_050015875.1 Candidatus Dormibacteria bacterium
GAGCCGGGTGTGCCCGTCGTCCTCCCTGGTCTCCTCGAGCACCTCGCCGCCCACTCTCCGGCTCCAGGCACGGATGCCGAAGAGGTGTTCGGCCACGCCCGTCACCACCTCCAGCCGCTCCCCGGGCGCCAGGGCGGTGTAGGCGCGCCGGACCCGGCCCATCGCACTGTCGCCGCACTCGTCCTCCACGGCGGTGAGGTCGAGGTGCGACGGCTCCATGATGGGCCGAGTCTACGTCCGCGTCAGCCCGGGACAGGCCCCGCCGCCTCGCCGGGCTTCTCCACCGGAACCCCCACCGCGTTGCCCCACTCGCTCCACGAGCCGTCGTAGTTGGCCACCCGCGGGTAGCCGAGCAGGTAGGTGAGGACAAACCAGGTGTGGGACGAGCGCTCGCCGATCCGGCAGTAGGTGACGATGCTCTTGTCGGGGGTGACCCCCCGGCTCTGGTACAGCTCGCGGAGCTGCTCCGCCGGCTTGAAGGTGTCGTCCTCCTGGATCGCCTGGGCCCAGGGGATGTTGACGGCGCCCGGGATGTGCCCGGCCCGCTGGGCGCCCTCGTTCTGGTACTCGGGAGGTGCGGAGATCGCCCCGCTGAACTCCGCGGGAGAGCGGACGTCGATCAGACCGTGGTCGGAGCGGCCCAGGATGCCGCGGACCGCGGGGAGGAACTGCCGGAGGCCGGAGGCCGGCACCGGGACCGGGTAGGTGGTCGCGGAGAATGCGGGGACCGCTTCGGTGACCGGCCGATCCTCCTCGAACCACTTCCGACGACCGCCGTTCACCAACCTGATGTCGGCGTGGCCGTAGATGCGGAAGGTCCAGAAGGCGAAGGCGGCAAACCAGTTGCGCATGTCGCCGTAGAGGACCAGCACGGTCTGGGGCGTCACCCCGAGCCGCTCCATGAGTCTCACGAACTGGTCTGGGGAGAGGATGTCGCGGCGCACGGTGTCGTTGATGTCCCTCTTCCAGTCCACCAGGGCGGCATTGGGGACGTGCCCCAGCTCGTAGGCGGACGCGGGGTCCCAATCCACCTCCAGGATGCGGACTGCGGGGTCCTCGAGGTGCGCCTCCAGCCACTCCGTGCTGACCAGGACCTCGGGATGAGCGTAATCCGTCACCGTGACTCTCCTCTGACAGTGGTCGTGACCATAATCCCGACTATTCTAATCAGGTTTTCATGGAGTGCGAGCCCGCCCCATGAGGAGATGGGAGGGCGCGGTCCTCACGCCGCCTGCGGCGTCCGTCGGCGGGGTGAGCCGAGCGCGGCTGTGCCGCGCCGAGCCCCGGTTGAGAAGGCAGAGGGTCCCCACGCCGCCTGCGGCGTGGGGAAGCGTAGGATTGCGCGGCCCGCAGCGCTTGGGGAGAAGAGCGATGGAGACGACGGCCGCGGCGGAGAGTGCGCCGCTCAGAGACACAGAGGTGGGAGGCACCGTCGACCTGGTCACCATGCGACCGATCGTGCTGCCGCGCCAGGATGGACCGCGCGCCCGCGTCGAGGAGTTCCTCGGCCGCCGCCCCCTCCTGGTGCCGGGGATACTGCTGGGCATCGTCGCCCTGCTCCTCCTCAGCCGGCGACCACAGATCGTCGTGGTCCGCCCTCCGAGCCGGCCCGAGTCGAACCCCAGCACCCACCGAGGGCGCTCGCGCCCGTGCCCGCCCCGGGCTCAGGCGCCGATGCCCAGCGCGGCGAGCAGAGCCCGGTTCTGATCCGGCGTCCCGATCGTGATCCGGAGCCGGTCGCCGTGGTCACCGTCCGGGAAGCGGCGGACCAGGACGCCCTGCTGCCTCAGCTCACCGAGGACACGTGCCGCATCGCCCCCCGGGGGCCGCCCGAGGACGAAGTTGGCCTGCGACGGGATCACATCCCACCCGGCCCCCCTCAGCGCCGCAGCCAGAGGCTCGCGCTCGCCGACCACCATCTCGACGATGCGCGCGTGGTGGGCCTGGTCGGCGAGGGCAGCCCCGGCGGCGGCGAGGGCGAGCCGATCGACCGGGTAGGTCTCGATCACGGCGGAGAGGTCGGCGATCAGATCGGGGTGCCCGAGCGCATAGCCGACCCGGAGCCCGGCCAGCCCGTAGCTCTTGGCGAAGGTGCGCACCACCAGCCAGTTGGCGTGGTCGGCGAGCAGCGGAACGCACGACGCGGGAGCGAAGTCGCAGTACGCCTCGTCGATGACGACCACCGAGTCGCTCCCGGGCAGTGCCTCGGCGACGGCGGCGGGCGGTGCCCAGCTCCCGGTCGGTGAGTTGGGGTTGCAGAGGAGTCTCATCACACCCGGGGTGGCGCCGAGTGCATCCGGCATCGAGCCGGCATCTCCCAGGGGGACGGTGACGACGCGGGCTCCGCCGAGGCGGGCGATCAGTGACAGCAGCGAGTAGGTCGGCCGGGTGAGGACGACGGTGTCGCCGGGATCGGCGAATGCACGGAAGCAGCTCTCGAGGATCTGGTCGGCGCCGTTGCCGAGGATCACCGACTCGGGGGGCAGCCCGTGGTGCCGGGCCAGTGCCGAGCGTAGTGGCTCGCCCTGGGGGTGCGGGTAGCGGTGAAGTGATCCCACCGCTCGTTCGACCGCCGGGCCCACGCTGGGGGACGGAGGCAGCGGGGACTCGTTGGTGTTGAGCTTGATCCAGGGGGCATCGTCCGGCGGCTGCTCACCGGGGACGTAGCCGGAGCCGGAGCCGAGCGAGGCGCGCCGGTAGCGGGACATGGTGGGGGTGCGGGAAGGCCGGGCTAGCCGACGACGACCGCTTCGACATCGACGGTCGCGCCGGCTGGGGCGAGGGGCACGAGGTTCCCCTCGACCCTGGCCCCCGCCACGACCAGGTGGCTGACGCGGCCGGTGACCCCCGCCGGCTTGCGGACGATGATCCGGTAGGTGGCTCCGCGGAACCGCCGGGTCGCGCTGAAACCCGGCCAGCCGGCCGGGATCACCGGGTCCACCCGCAGGCCATCATGCTCGGGTCGGATGCCGAGTATCCACTGGGTGATCGCCACATAGTTCCACGCGGCGGCGCCCGTCAGCCACGAGTTCTTCGCCTCACCGAAGGACGGCGCGTCGCGACCGGCGATCATCTGCGCGTAGACGTACGGCTCGCAGCGATGCACCTCGCTGATTGCCTCACGCGCCGACGGATTCGTCCGCCGGTAGATGTCGAAGGCCCCATCCCCATTACCCGTCATCGCCTCGGCGATCATGATCCACGGGTTGGTGTGGCAGAAGATGCCGGCGTTCTCCTTGTACCCCGGCGGATACGAGGAGATCTCGCCCAGCTCGATCCGGTAGCTGGTGAAGGCGGGTTGCTGAAGCACGACGCCGTGCTCGGTGAGGAGCCGTTCGCGCACGCTGTCCAGCGCCTGGCGGGCGCGGCCATCGTCGATGCCGACTCCGGCCATCACGCACATCCCCTGGGATTCGACGAAGATCTGCCCCTCGTCGCACTCACCGGACCCGACCGGTTTGCCGAAGAAGTCGTAGGCACGCCGGAACCAGGCTCCGTCCCAGCCATGCTCGGCGATCGTGCCGGCCATCGCCTCGGCCGCTGCGAGCAGGCGCGAGCCCTCGCCGGACTCACCGCGCAGGGTAACGATGGCGGCCAGCTCGCGCGCCGCCAGGACGAACTGCCCGGCGATGAAGACGGACTCGGCGACGCCTCCGCTCTTGTTCTCGGTGGTCTGAAAGGCCTCGCCCGGAGTGTCGGAGAAACAGTTCAGGTTGAGGCAGTCATTCCAGTCGGCCCGCCCGATCAGCGGGAGGCCATGGGGGCCGAGCCGGTCCAGCGTGTAGGCCACGCTGCGGCGCAGGTGGTCGAGAAGCGGCGCCTCGGAGCCCTCGGCGTTGTCGTATTGCACGGCTTCGTCGAGGATGGTGTCGTCCCCGGTCTCGCGGAGGTAGGCGGCGACCCCAAGCACCAGCCAGAGCGGGTCGTCGTTGAAGCCGGAACCGATGTCGTTGTTGCCCCGCTTGGTGAGTGGCTGGTACTGGTGGTACGCGCCGCCGGTTGCGAGCTGGGTGGCGGCGATGTCGAGGATCCGCTGCCGGGCCCGCCCCGGGATCATCTGGACGAATCCCAGCAGGTCCTGGTTGGAGTCGCGGAAGCCCATCCCGCGCCCGATACCCGACTCATAGAAGGACGTGGACCTGCTGAGGTTGAAGGTGACCATGCATTGGTAGGCGTTCCAGGCGTTCACCATCCGGTTGGTGTGCTCGTCCGGGGTGGTGACGGCCACGTTGGAGAGCAGCTCGTCCCACCGCTCGCGTAGCCCGCGCAGGCCGGCCTCGACGTTGGCAGGCTGGAGCCAGTGGTCGATCACCGGCTTGACCGTCCGCTTGTTGATCACCTGGCTCCCCGGGGGGTCGAACTTCTCGGCCACCGGGTTCTCCCAGTAGCCGAGGACGAAGAGGATCTCGCGCTCCTCGCGCGGCCCCAGCTCGAGCCGCACATGGTGCGACCCGTGCGGAGCCCATCCGTGAGCCATCGAGTTGCCGGCGCTCCCCCGCTCGACCGCAATCGGCCGGTCGAATCCGCGATAGGGTCCGAGGAAGGAGTCGCGGACGGTGTCGAAGCCGGCGAGCGGCTCGGAGCAGGCGAAGTAGGCGAAGTGGTTGCGCCGCTCGCGGTACTCCGTCTTGTGGTAGATGACGCTGCCCACCACCTCGACCTCGCCGGTGGAGAAGTTGCGCTGGAAGTTGGTGCCGTCGTCCTGGGCGTCCCAGAGGCAGAACTCCACGGAGGAGAAGATCGAGAGCGGCCGCCGCTCGCCGCTCAGATTGGCGAGTCGCAGCCGCCAGACCTCCAGGGTCTGACCCAAGGGGACGCTGTAGAGGGTCTCCGCCCGGATGCCGCCATGGGTCGCGGCGATGCTCGTGTAGGAGAGACCGTGCCGGCACTCGTAGGTGTCCAGGGGCGTCTGGGTCGGCTGCCAGGAGGGGGACCAGCTCTCCCCGGTCGCGTCGTCCCGGAGGTACAGATAGCGGCCGCCGAGGTCGAAGGGGGCGTTGTTGTACCGGTAGCGGCTGACCCGGCGAAGTCGCGCGTCTCGGAAGAAGGAGTAGCCGCCGGCGGTGTTGGAGATTATCCCGAAGTACTCCTCCATCCCCAGGTAGTTGATCCAGGGGAGGGGGGTGTCGGGCCTGGAGATCACGTACTCGCGCCGGTCGTCGTCGAAGTGCCCGTATCGCACTGCCAGCTCCTCTGCACGCATCCGGATAACCAGCGTGGAACTTACCACTCCCACCGCCCACCGGCGGTACCTGTTGGGGGATCGACGAGGCCGGCCCACCTCGGGGCAGGCGACGCGGGCTCGCGGAGCCCTCCTCGGCTGAGACGAAGACGGCCCCCCGGACCGAGTCGATCCAGGAGGCCGTCCCTTACCGGGTCGGCGACCCGATCGGCACGCTGCCGATCGGGCCCCGGCCCGCCCACCTCGGGAGGTGGGGCCTATTCAGTTGTGGCCACTGACCAGCGGGTCAGCTGGATCCTCCGATCCGTTAGGAGGCCACCGGCTTCAGCTGCATGAGGATGTAGGGAAGCTCGGGGTCGTCCGGGGAGGGGTCCATGTACGGGTTGCTTGCACTCGGCCAACCGGTGTAGTGAGCAGTGCTGTAGACGTTCCAGTCGGCACCGTAGAGCACGGGGGCAACAGGAACCTGGGTCGCCATGATCTGCTCGAGGCTGGCGATCGAGGAGGAGATGGTTGCCTGGCCGGCCGAGGTGGTCGGGTCGGCACCCTCGTAGGCGGTCAGAGCGGTCTGAGCGGCCGACGAGTTGAACTGGCTGTAGTCACCGGTGCAGGAGACCGGAGTGCCGGTGCAGTTGGCGGTGTAGTCAAGCCAGTTGTCGAGCTGAACGAACGGGATGTTGCCACCAGCGCCCCAGTGGAGTGCGGTCTGGTAGTCGCCGGTGTTCATGTCGTTCTGCCAGGGGGTGTAACCGCCGGACGCGTTGTCCGTGGTCACGTCCATGCCCTCAGACTGGAGCTGGCCCGAGATCTCCTGGGCGTCCGCCCAGTAGTCGGAGAAGGACTCGGGGTCCCAGATCGAGAACTTGATGATGGCTCCGCCCTTGTTCCAGCAGTTGGCCACGACGGTGCCGTCGCAGTTGGCCTCGGTCGCGGTGCCCCAGTTCGCCGGGGGAGTGTAGCCGTCCGCCTCGAGAACGCTCTGGACGGTCGGGTTGCTGCTCGGCCAGCTGGAGACTTCGCCAGGAGTCGCTGCGGAGTCAACGGGCAGGTCGTTGGCGTAGGTGGAGCTCGGGTACGCAGCCTGCTGCGCGGGGTTCAGTCCACCTGCGGAGGTGGCAGCGGCCTCATAGCCGGACTCTCCGATCGAGGAGAGCACGGTGCGGTCGATGCCGAGGCTGACAGCCTGACGAACCGCAGCATCGCCGATGCCGGTCGCACCGCCGTTGCCCGGGGCCAGGTTGAAGTCCAGGGTGACCGTGTTGCCCGACGCGTACCAAACGTGGTTCGTGTTCGGGTTCAGGTCGATGTAGTTGGCGACAACGCTCGGGATCTCGTTCCCGGCCCAGTCCAGCGTGTTGCTGTCGAGGGCTTCAGTTGCCGCGTTGTTGTTGGACTCGTTCGGAACCACGACTTCCGACTCGGGAGGCTTGCCGCCCCAGTAGTAGGGGTTTGGCTTGAACTTGACGGCCTGGGTGCTGAAGCTGTCCAGCATGAACGGGCCGGTGCCCACGGGGTTCGCAACAGTTCCCTTGCTCGGGTCGGTCCCGATCGGGAATGCGCTCGCCTGCGTGATGTAGGTGCTGCCGAGGATCGCCCAGAGGTTGGTGTACTGCGGGGTCGCGAAGGTCAGGGTGACGACCTGGCCGCTCGCGGTCGGGGCAGCGCTCTGGGTCGGAACGCCGCTGTAGTTGGCGTCCGGGAATGCCTTGAGCAGCGCGAAGGTGTTGACCACGTCAGCCGGGGTCAGCGTCGAGCCGTCGTCGAACTTGACGCCGGACTTGATGGTGATGGCCAGCTCCTGGCCGCCGTTCTCGAACTGGTACCCGCTCGCCAGCCAGGGGTGCATGCCCGAGGTGGCGGGGTTGAGGGCGTCCATCTCGTAGAGCGGCTCGTACACCAGGGTGGTCATGTTCATCCCGTGCGCCAGCGAGCTGGTGTTGTACGGGTTGAAGTCCTGGGTGAAGGTGACGTTGACGTTCGCCTCTTCGTACAGCGCCGGGCCCGTGGCGGTGCTCGACGCGGTCGCGGTCGACGAGCTCGTCGACGACGTGCTGCCGCATGCGGCCACCCCCAGGGCGACCCCCGCGGCAACTACTGCGATTTTTCCAAGGTTCATCTAGCTACACGATCTCCGTGAGGCACGACCCGATGGGGCCGTGCACTGCTGATGTGATGTCGCCGGCAGGTGTCTGGCGTGACGGAGGCCGCCTGCGGCCGGCGGTCCCACGAGAGGATGCCGACCTCTGCCACCGCTCGCCCCTCGGGGCCGGCGGAGCCCGAAAAGCTACTCCATGCTCCGATCCTCCTCAGTCCTCCTCATCTGGGTGGTGCCTATTTGGGTGGCGCGGCCGGGGGCCGCAGGGACGTGGAGGCCGCGCTGGCGGCCGCCACCTCCGGGTTGGTCGGGACGCGGTGTGCCGGGTCGACATGGAGCCAGCAGTTCGCGGTGTGCCCGGGGTCGACGGCGACGCTCGGTGGCGCGGTCGTGCTGCAGATCGCCATGGCGTGAGGGCAGCGCGGGTGGAACCGGCAGCCGGTGGGCGGGGCGATGAGGCTCGGCGGGGCGCCGCTCCCAGCCAGGCTCGGCGGCTCGACCCGGTCCGGGTCCGGCGCCGCGGAGAGCAGCAGCTGGGTGTAGGGATGGGCGGGATGGTCGGTCAGGCGTGCGCTCGGGGCGGTCTCCACCACCTGCCCGGCGTACATCACCACGATCGTGTCGGCGAGATAGCGGGCGGAGGCGATGTCGTGGGTGACGTAGAGGATGGCCAGGTGCTCGCGATCGCGCAGGTCGGCCAGCAGGTTGAGGATTCCGAGGCGGATCGAGACGTCCAGCATCGACACCGGTTCGTCGGCGAGGAGCACCCGCGGCCGGACAGACAGCGCTCGGGCGATGGCCACGCGCTGACGCTGGCCGCCGGAGAGCTCGTGCGGGAACTTTCGGGTGAACTGCTGGGGTGGCTCGAGAGCGACCCGCCGAAGCAGGTCCTCGACCGCCTCGTGCACATCCTCGCCGCCGAGGCCGTGGATCCTGAGAGGCCGGATCAGGTGGTAGCTGATGCGGTGGATCGGGTTGAGGGAGGCGAAGGGGTCCTGGAAGACCATCTGGACCTGGCGCGCATAGCCCCGGGGCCTTCCCTGCGGAACGGGCTCCCCGTCGAGGAGCACCTCGCCCCCATCGGGGTTGATGATCTTGGCCAGCATCCGGGCGACGGTCGTCTTCCCCGAGCCGCTCTCGCCGACCAGCGCGGTCACCGTTCCCGGCGCGAGAGCGACCGTGACGTCGTCCACCGCGAAGAGCCGCGCCGTGCCGGCGAAGATGCCGCGACCATGCTTGACCGAGAAGAACTTGGTGAGGCCACGCCCTTCCAGGACGGGGCGGACGGCCACCGGCGGAGGCGCGACCTGGCGAGCGGTGACGCTCATCGGGTGGCCCTCCGAAGCCCGGAGGGCAGACCCCGGTCGCCGGGGTCGGCGACGGCCAGCTCGGTCGGGACGGTCGCGCCACCGGAATGGAGATGGCACGCCGCCTCGCGCCCGGATCCGTCGAGTCGGGTGAGCACGGGGGTCTCCTTTCTACAGCGCTCCATGGCCCACGGACAGCGGGGGTGGAAGGAACAGCCCGAGGGGAGCGAGCGCAGGTCCGGCGGCGAGCCCGGGATCCCCTCCATCGGCATCCGCTCTCCGTGCATGGGCGGGAAGCAGTGGAGAAGGCCGTAGGTGTAGGGGACGCGCGGCGCGCGGAAGAGCGAGGCCGCCGCGGCCCTCTCCATCAGCCGGCCGGCGTACATGACGACGATCTCGTCGGCGAGCTCCACCAGCAGCGAGAGGTCGTGGGTGATGAACAGGGCGGCGAACCCGAGCCGGTCCCGCAACCCCATCAACTCTTCGAGGATCTCACGCTGGGTCACGACGTCCAGGGCGGTGGTCGGCTCGTCCAGGATCATGACCTGGGGCTCCAGGGCGAGAGCCATGGCGATCATGGCTCGCTGGCGCATGCCACCCGAGAGCTCGTGGGAGTAGCTTCGCAGCCGGTCCCCGGTCATCCCGACCATCTCCAGGAGCTCGACGCCCCGGTCCCATCTCTCACTCCCGGAGAGCTGGGGACGGTGCACCCTGAGAAGGTCGTCGAACTGGGCGCCGATCGTGATGACCGGGTTGAGCGCGTTGAGGGCACTCTGGAAGACGACCGAGATCTCGGACCAGCGCACCCGGCGCAGGTCCGCCTCGCCTGCTCTCAGCAGATCGATGGTCGCGCCCGTGCTCTCCCCGGCGCGAGGTCGCGAGTGGAAGAGCACCTCGCCACCGGTGATCACGCCGGGGGACCGGAGCAACCGGATGGCCGCCATGGCGATCGTGGACTTGCCGCTCCCGCTCTCCCCGGCCAGCCCCAGCACCTGACCCCGGCGAAGAACCAGGTCGCAGTCCACGACCGCGTGGACCGCCTCGGTGCCGAAGCCGTAGTCGACGTTGAGACCGCGGACCTCCAGCACCGGCTCCGCCGCTCGGCTGGAGCTGTAGGTGGGCATGCGCGACGGCGCAGCGGGGTGCGAGATCTCGCTCATCGGGCGCTCCTACCACGACCGTCGCCGCTGCCGGATGCCGGCGAGACGGGGGCGTTCTGACCGCCCATCACCGGGGTGAACCCGAGCGTGGCGCGGAAGCTGATTCCCGCCTTCCGGGCGGCCTTGCGGGTGAGGCCGACGGCGCGAAGCCGCGGGTTGATGAACTCGTCGATGCCGAAGTTGAGCAGGGCCAGCGAGGTGCCGACCAGGGCGATGCAGAGTCCCGGAGGCAGCCACCACCACCAGTAGCCGGTGTTGACAGCGTTGTTGTCGAAGACCTGCTGGAGCATGATCCCCCAGTTCCATGGTCCTGGCGGCGAGGAGGTCGGGGTCCCGGCCAGGCCGAGGAAGGCGAGGGAGATGTAGGCGCCGATCGCGTAGAGGGTGGTGAAGAGGAAGGACGAGGCGATGATCGGCAGCAGGTTCGGCATCACCTCGGCCAGGATGATCCGCAGCCGTCCCTCGCCGGAGACGCGCGCCGCCTCGACGAAGTCGCGGTTGCGCAGGGAGAGCGTCTGGGCGCGGAGCACCCTCGACCCATACGCCCACCCTGTCACGGCGACGATTAACCCGATGACGATGACGCTGGTGTCCGCTCCGGGGACGTAGCTCGCGAGCACGATGAGGAGGGGCAGTCCCGGAATGGCCAGGAAGACGTTGGAGAGGAGGGACAGGCCCTCGTCAGCGTTGCCACCCAGGTATCCGGCGCTCACCCCGACCAGGACCGAGAGGGCGGTCGCGACCAGGCCGGCCAGAAACGCGACGACCAGGGTGGGACGCGTCGAGTCGAGGAGCTGCGACCAGACGTCCTGGCCCAGCAGGGTGGTCCCCAGCGGGTGAGCGGCGGACGGGGGAAGGGGCACCTCGAGGGGGACCTGGGTTCCGGGGAGGTGGGTGACCGGATCGATCTGACCGATGCACTGGTAAGGACCGTACTGGCAGGTGATCTTCACCCAGTGCTGATTGATCTCGTTGGGGCTGTAGGGCTCCAGGATCGGTCCGATGATGGCGAGCACCGCGAAGACGGCCAGGATGACCAGCCCGGCAATGATCTTCGGCGACCGCGGGAACCGGATCGCCCGGGAGCCGCGGGCCGTGGGCGCCGGCAGAGGGCCGTCGACCAAGGTGGTGAGGTCGGTGGTCATCGGGTCAGGCCTCCTGGCGGGCACGGGGGTCGATGAATGCGTACACCACGTCGGCGATCAGGTTGGCGGCCAGCACCACCATGACGATGACCACGAACACCCCCTGGACCAGCGGGTAGTCGTGGTTGATCACCGCCTTGAAGAGGAGGTTGCCGATCCCCGGGTAGTTGAAGATCACCTCGACGAGGAGCTGACCGGCAACCACCAAGCTGATGGCCAGCGAGAAGTTGGAGACGGAGGGGAGGATGGCGTTGCGGGCCGCGTACCAGACCACCCGGCGCGAGGGCAGCCCCTTGGCTCGGGCCACCAGCACGAAGTCCTCGTCCATGG
>JBEKAP010000058.1:0-10996 GCA_050015875.1 Candidatus Dormibacteria bacterium
CGAGGGCAAGCTGTGGTGCGTTGTTCGCACGTATATGTTTCCCGGTTTTACGAGCCCGGGGCTCGGCCCGCCATCACACGACCCATGACCCCGTCGAAACCATACGCCCCCATGTGAGATCGCTCAGCCCTCCGTGCGGGGCTGCTGATCCCATGATGACAGCCTCGCCGGCCGAGGGCATCCCGCGTGCCGGCCGGGTGCGGCAGCGCTCGCCGGCCCCCCGGAAGGTGAACGCGACGCTCGCGTCCCCCGGTGCGGCCGACCCTCAGCCCTGCAGCGCGGCGAGCCTGGCCCGGGTGATCCGGATCGCCTCCGGATTGCTGTCGACGATGAGGTGGCGCCGGCCCAGGCGCGCCGCTGCCACGGCCGCCGTGCCCGCGCCGCCGAAGAAGTCGGCCACCAGGTCGCCGGGGTTGCTGGAGGCGAGGACGATCCGCTCGAGCAGCCGGAGCGGCTTCTGGGTGGGGTACCCGGTGCGCTCGCGGCCGCTCGTGGGCACGATCGTCATCCACCAGACGTCGGTGGGGAGCTTGCCGCGCGCCGCCTTCTCCGGACCGACGAGGCCCGGGGCCATGTAGGGGATGCGGTCCACCGCCTCGCGGTTGAAGACCCAGGTCGCAGAGCGCGCGTACCAGAGGATGTTGTCGTGCTTGCGCGGCCAGCGGTCGCGGGCGCGGCCACCGTAGTCGTAGGCCCAGATGATCTCGTTGAGGAAGCGCTCGGGCCCGAAGATCTCGTCGAGGAGCATCCGCACGTGATGCACCGCGTGGTGGTCGAGGTGCACGTAGAGGGAGCCGTGGGCCGCCAGCACGCGGTGCATCTCGGTGAGACGCGCTCCGAGGAACGCGAGGTACTCGTCGAGGTCCATCCCGTCCTCGTACCGGTGCGCGGAGACGTTCTCCCAGCGGTAGGTGCGCCCGCCGAACCCCACCCGGGTCTTGGTGCCCGAGCCGGTGCGGATGGAGTCGAGGCGGCGGCTCTGGCCGGTGCCGAAGGGAGGGTCGATGTAGATGAGATCCACGCACCCCTCCGGCAGCGCCCGGAGGACGTGCAGGTTGTCGCCGAGCACTACCCCCTCCCGCACTCCGCTGGGCGTAGCGCTCCCCGGGGGCTCGTCCGCGATCACGCGCTGAGTATCACATCACCGGCGGGACCCCTCCCGTGCGGACCGCGCCGGGGACCCCGTCGTCCGCAATGGTTGACGCATCAACCATTCGGGTATACGGTTGCCGTACTGCCCGACGCCCACACCGGGAGAGCCCTCATGCCCGCCGTCACCGTCCCCGATCTGCTCGTCCTACCCCGCGTCCCGCGGCCTGACCGCACCCGGGAGGCGTCGCGCCCGGTCGTCTCCGTGACCTCGGCCCCGCACGGCCTGGAGGGCGAGGGATTCCCGGTGCGCCGCGCGTTCGCCGGGGTCGATCTCGCCGCCCTCGATCCCTTCGTCCACATGGATCAGATGGGAGAGGTCGAATACGCGCCCGGGGAGCCCAAGGGCACACCCTGGCATCCCCACCGGGGTTTCGAGACGGTCACCTACATGATCGACGGGACCTTCCAGCATCAGGACTCCACGGGCGGGGGAGGCCTGATCACCAACGGGGCCACCCAGTGGATGACGGCGGGCGCGGGCATCCTCCACATCGAGCGTCCGCCCGAGGAGATGATCGCGGCCGGCGGCCTCTTCCACGGCATCCAGCTCTGGGTGAATCTCCCCGCCGCCAAGAAGTGGGTGCCGCCGCGCTACCAGGACATCGGCGCCCAGCGGGTGACCCTGCTCACCTCCGCCGATGGCACCAGCCTGGTCCGCGTCATCGCCGGCGACGTGGCCGGGGAGAGCGGGCCGGGCGTCACCCACACCGCCATGGCCATGGTGCACGCCACCCTCACCCCGGGGGCCGTCCTCGAGCTGCCCTGGCCGGCAGGATTCAATGCGTTGGTCTACGTCCTGTCGGGTCGTGGCTCGGTGGGGGAGGGGCAGGCGGCGGTGCGCGCCGGTCAGCTGGCCGTGCTCGGGAATGGCGACTACGTCACCCTCGCGGCGGCCCTGCGCCAGGAGAGCAGAGCCCCGGCCCTGGACGTCCTGATCCTCGGCGGTCAGCCCATCCGGGAGCCCGTGGCCGCCTACGGCCCCTTCGTGATGAACCGTCAGGACGAGCTGGCCCAGGCCTTCGACGACTACCGCGCGGGCAAGCTCGGGACCGTCCCAGCAGACCACATCGGCAGCGCCTGATCAGTGGAGCAGGGGGATACCGGAGGCGATCAGCACCCATTGGTTCGCCCAGATGCCGCCGTGGTGGGTGTCGGCCGTGTAGGAGGCCGCGAAGTCGGACCATGACATGGTCTCGGCGCCGTCGGAGCCTCCGGGAGGAGTGGCGCTGACGCCGAAGGCCAGGGGGTTGGCGAAGGTGACCTCGAGCGGCGCCGCCTCGGCGCCTCCGGGCCCGAGCTGCACGCCGGTGATGAGCACGTAGTGGCTGGCGCCGTAGATCATCACGATCACCGGCTGGTGCAGGTTGGCGACGCTCTCCGAGATCACCGCACCGGCCGCCGCCAGGGTCGGCTGGGGGGCGTCCCCGATGCCGCTCAGGTGTCCGTAATGGGCGAGGGTCACGGCCACCGCGTAGGGGGAGGCGTTCCACTCGGCGACGGTATACCCGTCGTTGTGGGAGGTCTCATAGCTCCAGAACGTCTGCTGGATGGTGTGATCATTCCCGGAGGGGAGCGCGATGTGGTCTGCCTGGAGCCACATCTCGATGTCCGCCGGGTCACACCAGTCGCCGTTCTGCTGGGAGTGGTAGCTGTAGTCGAGCTCGACGGCGCCAGGGGGGCTGATCACCGCGGACGCGTTGGCCGGCGAGTTCGAGGGGATCAGCACGGACGCGCAGCCAGCCAGCAGCCCCACGCTGGACGCCAGCACGATCGCCATCGGTCTGGAGTTCCTCATCACCCACTCTCAGCTTAGAGCCCCGACCTTGCGGTCGCGTGAGATAACGCTGAGACGATCCCCGTCAGCCCACCGCCTGCAGCAGGCTCCCTGCGGACCCGATCAGGCGCCCGTCCGGGTGAACCGTGCAGCCTGGGCGACCAGCTGGCGTGAGGCCTCCTCCAGCTCGCCGAGCATCTCGCCCCGGGTGGCGGCGTCCCATGCCGGCCAGGCGATGCCGATCAGCTCGAGCTGGGCGAGCACCGCCTGAGCGGCGGCCCGGACGTCGTGGCGGGTCACCAGCTGGGGGTCCGGCTCGCCCGCCGCCGGCCGGAACCAGGTCTCTCGGGCCTCACAGGACCGGAGCGCCAGGAGGGCGGCCGTGCCGCTGCTCGCCAGCCGCTCGACGACGTGGGGGTCGGTGGGCGTGACCTGATCGGCGGCTTCCCTCGCCGCCCGCAGGGCCCACTCCAGAGCCTCGGCGTCGGACACGGGCTGATTGTGCCAGCGTTATGGACGGTCGAGAGGCACGAGGAAGTCCTACGCTACATGGCGATGGCCTTCCCCTCGCGGCCGGCCCTGCCCCGGCCTCCGATCCGACGGTCCGGCCGGGTCCGGCGCTGGGCGATCCCGGCGCTCGGCGCGGTCACGCCGGTGGCGCTGATCGTCGTCAACATCGCCGTCTTCATCGTCAAGCATCTGGCCGCATTCCGGTGGTCGATCGCAATCCTGGCTTTCGTGAGCGGGATGATGCTCAACAGCTGGATCGGGCTCAAGATCTACCGCCTCTTCCAGACACGCTACCGGGAGAACCCGCTGGTCTCCGACGTCAACCAGGACATGGTCCTGATCGGGGGCATGGCGGTGGTCATCGGGATCTCGTTCGTCACCGCCCTCTTCTGCTACCTGGGGCTCGCCAACGAGGCCAGCCTGCCCAACGCCATGACCTTCCTGACCGGCATCTTCGCCATCGTCGTGCCCTTCGCCTTCCAGTTCGTCTTCGAGCGGGTGCTCGGGCGCAGTCCAAAGCAGGGCGGCGTCGAGCTGCCCGCGAACCCGTTCCCGACCGCGCTCTCCCCGCCGCCACCGCCTCCACCCCCGATGGGTCAGCCTTCGCAGCGCGGGTTCGACCGGCAGCACTGACGGTCCAGCGGTGACCATCCTCGCCGGTCACGGACCGGGAGTCAGACCACGCCCGTCGCGAAGCCCAGCTCGGTCAGCGACCTCCTGATCGTCTGCGCCGCCCGGTCCAGGTCGTCCGGGCGGGGATCCTGATCCGCCTGGGAGAAGTTGAGCTGCTCCATGGTGTGGAAGGGCACCAGGTGGACGTGGGCGTGGGGGACCTCCAGTCCCGCGATGATCATCCCCACCCTGAGCGGATGGAAGCCGTGCTGGAGAGCCTGTCCGATGCGGTGCGAGACGCCCATCAGATGGCGGAAAAGCTCCGGCTCCAGCTCCACCCAGTGGTCGACCTCGAGGCGCGGCACCACCAGGGTGTGCCCCGGTCGCAGCGGCCGGTGGGTGAGGAAGGCGACGCAGTGGTCGTCCTTCCACACGAAGCGGGCGGGGAGCTCCCCGTCGATGATGCGCGTGAAGACGCTGGGCATACGCCGATGCGAACGAGCGGTCGCCCGGGGTCGCGGCTCCGCGGGGGGCCGCTACACCGGTGGCTGCTGTCGCGCCTTCTTGGCCTCGGCCTGCCGTTGGGCCTTGCGTGTCGAGGGCGCCTTGGGCTTCTTGGCCTGTTTCTTGGGGGCGCCGCGGGTCTTCTCGCCTGCCATGTCCGGAGAGTCTACAGGCGCCGTGGCACGATGGCGCACCGAGGGGGTGGCGGTCGTGCGGGCTGCGGTGCCCGGTGCCCAGCAGAATGGCGCGGTCGCAGTCGAAGACACCCACTCCGACCCTTCACGATGCATTCGAAAAGCTGACACAATCTCTGCCGACGAGGGGGCAGCGCAGTCGGAAGCCCCCGGCTGCGCCGACAGCCTCCCCAGGAGGGACCAGCCCATGACCTTCGCGCCGCCCCCGCCGCCCGGAGCCGGCTACCCGGCTCCGCCCCCCCCCGGGTACCCGCCGCCGCCGGGCGGGACCGTGGTCATGCCCCACCTCGTGCACCTGACCATCGACCGCCAGGACAAGTACTCGCGCGGCCTGGGGTGTCTGGGCGCCCTCTTCTTCATCCCGCGGTACATCGCGTTGATCCCAGTACTAATCTGGCTCGGGATCCTGATGTTCGTTGCGTCGATCGTGGCCTGGATCATGGAGATCGCGGTGGTCTTCAGCGGCCACTACCCCAAGGGCGGCCACAGCTTCGTGACCGGCGTCCTGCGGCTCAGCGTCAAGACATACGCGTGGATGTTCGGGCTGGTCGACAAGTACCCCGGCTATAGCACCAAGCCCTGACCGATTGACCTGGTGGGCCCGCCGGCGCCGAGCCGGCGGGCCCTGTCCCCCCTTTGAGAAAGCGGCGATCACGTCGCCGCAGCGCGCCCGGCGGCCTGAGGTCAGGCGGCGTCCTCCGCGGGATGGCCGTGGAAGGGCGCCCCCTTGGACCAGAGCCGGAGCGCCTCGGTGTAGATGGATGCCGAGACCCGGTGACTGAGCAGCGGGTGCTCGCGCAGGCTCCGCACCAGCTGGGACCGCGTCAACGGACGCCGCCGCAACGACATCCCCGCCGCGAAGACGACGCCGTCCGTGTCGGTGACACTGATCCCCACCCGAAGCTTCTCGCCCGGCTCACCGATGCGCATCCGGTACGAGGTGGACATGGCCATGAAGGGGGAGACGTGGAGCGCCTTGGCCATCGCGAAGCCCTGATCGAGCCCGGCGCGGGCGTCCAGGACGTAGGCGTGGCGCTCGTGCCACGGAGTGTTGACCACCTCGAGCACGACCGCGCGCACCGCCCCGCCGGCGTCACAGCAGTAGAAGATCGAGAGCGGGTTGAAGCACCATCCCCAGGTCCGGGGCTGGGCGAGCAGGAAGATCGCTCCCCCAGGTCGGTATCCGGTCTCGGATTCGACGGCGTCGCGCACCGCGACGTCGAGCGGTCCGGGGGCGTCCGGGAGGTGGTCCCCGCGACGCAGCCAGAGCGGAGCGGGACGCGTCGACAGCAGGGGGCGAAGATGCGCGAGGTGATCGTCGGCGTCGAGCCGGATGAGGGGCATCGCCAGGCGCCGGGAGAAGCTGTGCTCCACCGGGCGGTGGCGGGTGTGCACGACGACACCGTCGTAGAGGGCCTCCGCGATCACAGGTCGACCCCCAGCCCGCGGGTGACCCGGAGCGCGCTCTGGACGCCGTCCTCGTGGAACCCGTACCCCCAGTAGGCGCCGCAGTAGTAGGTGTGGTCCCGGCCGTTGAGCAGCGACTGCCGGCCCTGCATCGTCAGCGCCCTGGCGTCGAACACCGGGTGCGCGTAGTCGAAGGAGGCGATGACGTCCGCCGGATCGATGTCCCGCTCGCGGTTGAGCGTGGTGCAGAAGATCCGATCGGAGCTGATCGACTGCAGCTTGTTGGCGTTGTAGGTGACGGTGGGGCTGTGCTGATCGGCCGCGACGCGCTGGTAGTTCCAGCTGGCCCAGGCCCGGTGGTTGCGAGGCAGCATGGCGGTGTCGGTGTGCAGGGTCGCCCGGTTGGGCTGGAAGCGGAAGGCGCCGAGCGTCTCGCGCTCGAGGGGGGTGGGTGCGTCGAGCATGCCGAGCGCCTGATCGGCGTGGGCGGCGATGATCACGGCGTCGAACCGCTCGCCGGCCGTGCCATCGCCCGCCCAGATGCCGACGCCGGTCTCGTCGCGGACGATCCGGTGCACCGGGGCTCCCAGCCGGATGCGGTCCCGCATCGGCCTGGTCAGCGCCTCGACGTAGGTGGAGGCGCCACCCTGGACGGTGCGCCACTCCGGCCGGCCTCGGAGGCGCAGCAGCCCGTGGCGATCGAAGAAGCGGGCGAGCGCCGCGGCCGGGAACTCGCCGAAGCGGGAGGGATCCGATGACCAGATCGATGACCCGAGCGGGGTGACGTAGCGCTCCACGAAGTCCGCGGAGTAGTGGCCGGCCAGGAGGAAGTCGTCCAGCGAGGTGGTGACGTCCTCGGTCTGCAGCAGCCGGCGCGCATCCCGATTGAACCGGGTGATGTCCACCAGCATCCGCAGGAAGCCCGGGTTGACCAGGTTCCTCCGCTGCGCGAACAGGGTGTTGAAGTCGGTGCCGCGGTACTCCAACCCGGTCTGCATGCAGGAGAAGCTGAAGCTCATGTCGCTCGGCTGGCTGGCGACCCCGAGCCGCTCCAGCAGCCGGGTGAAGCCCGGGTAGTTGGCCTCGTTGAAGACGATGAAACCGGTGTCGATGGCGTGGTCGGGCCCATCGGCGTCCGCCACCAGGACGGTGTTCACGTGGCCCCCGAGGCGACGGTCGGCCTCGAAGAGGGTGATCTCGTGAAGGGGATGGAGCAGGTGGGCGCAGACGAGGCCGGAGACCCCGCTGCCCACGATCGCGATGCGCATGACTTCCTCGGGTGGTGGTGGGGCGGATCCTCGCCCTCCTGGGTAATTTAGTGCTAATATAACACCAACACCTCACGGAGGACACCCATGGCCCGGTTCGTCACCTCGCTCGCCTCCGGCTGGACGCCGGAGAGGGCCTTCGCCTACATGTCCGACTTCAGCAACGCGCGGGAGTGGGATCCGAGCGTGGTCGCGGCGCGCTCCCTGGCCCCCGGGGGGCCGCGGCTGGGCTCGGCGTACGAGCTGACCGTGGCGATGGGGGGCGGGCGGCGTCTCACCCTCCGCTACCTGATCAGTGAGCTCGGCCCGGGCGCGGTCGAGCTTCTCGCCGAGAGCCGGTGGCTGAGGTCGCGTGACCGCATCACGGTCGCGGAGGAGTCCGGCGGCTGCCGGGTGACCTACGACGCCCGGCTCACCCTGCGCGGGATCGCCCGGCCCCTCAGCCCACTCCTGGCCCCGTCGTTCCGCCGCACCGCCACCAGGGCGCTGGTCTCCCTGCGCCGTATCCTCTCCCAACCATGACGCGCCGGGCGGAGCTGCTGGACCGGGCTCTCGAGGTGAGCGTCGTCGGCAGCTTCAGCCGCATCGGCTACCGGGCGAGGCGCCGGAGCGAGCGGTGGGAGCCGCTCTCCCGACACCGGCTCGACGGCAGCTCCGTCGCCGTCACCGGCGCCACCTCGGGATTGGGCAATTGGGCCGCGCGGCGGCTGGCGGCGCTCGGTGCCCACGTCCTGCTGCTGGTGCGCGACCCGGAGCGCGGGGAGATCACCGCGGCCGAGATTCGCGGACGGCACGGGGTCGCGGTGGACGTGGTCGAGATGGATCTCTCCGACCTGGCCTCGGTGCGCCGGGGTGCGGCGCGGGTGGCCGACCTGGCGCCTCGGCTCCATGCCCTGATCCACAACGCGGGCGCCCTGCTCCCGTCCCTCACCCGGACCGCGGACGGGATCGAGACGACCGTCGCCACCCACCTCGTCGGTCCCTACCTGCTCACCCGGCTGCTGCTGCCCCAGCTCGAGGCGGCGCTGGGATCGAGGGTGATCGTGGTGACCTCCGGGGGGATGTACACGCAGCCGCTCGACGTCGACCACCTCCAGATGACGGCGTCCACGTACCGCGGGTCGGTCGCCTACGCGCGGGCCAAGCGGGCCCAGGTCAGCCTGGTGTCCCACCTGGCACCACGGCTGGAGCGTCGCGGCGTCTCCCTGGCGGCGATGCACCCCGGCTGGGCCCTCACCCCGGGGATGGCGGCCGCGCTGCCGGCGTTCCACCGGCTCACGGGCCCGATACTCCGGACGGTGGCGGAGGGTGCGGACACCATGGTCTGGCTGGTCACGGTGGATGCGGCGGTCCTGCGCGGGGGCTCGCTCTGGCTGGACCGGCGTCCCCGTCCCCCGCACCGCCTGCGACGCACCGCGCAGAGCGACACCGTGGCGGAGCGCCGACGGCTGGTGGAGCTCTGCGACCGGCTGAGTGGCGAGCCACCGCTCGCCTGCGAGCCCACCGGGTGAGCGACACGGACGAGATCGGCCTGCGCGAGGCGAGCGAGATCCTCGGTCTGCACTACATGACCGTGTACCGCTACGTGCGCACCGGGAGGCTGGCGGCGCGGCGGGAGGGCGGCGACTGGCTGGTCCGCCGCGACGACCTCGCGCCACTCGCCGGGCGGCCGCCGGTCCCGGCGGAGCGGGGGAGGAGGGGGAGCCCGCGCCATGGGCCCCGGGTGAGCCGGCTGGTCACCACCCTGCTGGCCGGCGACGAGGCGGGAGCCTGGACCGTGATCAGCGAGGCCCGGGCGGCCGGTGCCACCGCCGGCACGGTCGGGGTCGACCTGATCGGGGCGGCGATGCGGCGGATCGGGGAGCGCTGGGAGCGGGGCGTGGCGAGCGTCGCCGACGAGCACCGGGCCAGCGTCATCGCCCACCGCCTCATCGGCCGCACGGGAGCGCACGCCGGCCGGCGCGGCCGCCACCGCGGCACCATCGTGCTCGGTGCCCCGGCGGGGGAGCTGCACTCACTGCCGAGCGCCCTGCTCGCCGACGTGCTGCGGGAGCGGGGCTTCGAGGTCCACGACCTCGGCGCCAACGTGCCGACCGACGACTTCGTCGCCTTCGCCGCCGGGCTCGAGCAGCTGTGGGCGGTCGGTGTCGTGGTGACGACGACCCCGCCCTCGCGCGCGCTGGTGCCGCTGGTCAAGGAGCTGCGCCGGCGTGCGGGGGTGCCGGTCGTGGTGGGGGGCGCCGCCGCTGTCGGGGCCGACCTGCGGCTCCCGACGGGTGTGGCGCTCAGTCGGAGCACGGAGGAGGCGGCAGCGCTGCTGGCGCGGTCCGAGACCTGACCCGTGGCCTCGCGGTGGCATCTCCGCGTGCCTCCGAGCATCCGCGGGGAGCCGGTGATCGTCGCCCGGGTCATCGCTCCCATGACGAGGTATCGTGGCGTCCCGCCCAAAGCCCGCGGCCAGAATGGCCCAGGGCTCCATGAAGGAGATCGAGATGCGTAGCGGGAGGTGCCCAAAGTGCTCGTCGACGGAACTCTTCCACGCGGTGCATGGTGGACTCATGGCCGAATGCAAGTCTTACGTGAGGCTCTCCCACGTCACCCATGATCGCCAGGGCAGCAGCCTCTTCGAGTCCTACCTCTGCGGCAGCTGCGGCTTCATCGAGATGTACGCCGTGCTGGGTGATCCGGCCTTCGCGCAGATCACCACCGATGGGAACTGGGAGAGAGTCCAGGCGTGATCGTCGTCGTGGTCGGAGCGTCGACCTGCGATGCTGACGGGCAGGGTCTCCGCCGGGCAGACACGGAATCGCGGAGCCGGTGGTGAGGGCAGGGGCCGGAGTGGTGCGACGGGCTTGCGCAGGCGGCGATTTGCAGCGCCGCCGAGCACGAGCCGCGAGCGCCGGTCAAGGCGCGAGACGGCGGTCCCCGAGCATCACTCCGACCCCTGCCCCGCCAGGCGCAGGTCAGACCTCCTTGAACTCGGCGTCGACCACGTCGTCGCCGCCCGAGCCGTCAGAACCAGGCGCACCGCCCGACCCGCCATCCGACGGTGGCGTCCCGCCACTCTCCGGTGCCGGACCGCCGCTCCCGCTGGACGACCCGCCACCCGACGACGCGTAGACGGCCTCGCCGATCTTCTGGATCTCCGCCTGGAGCGCGTCGTGCGCCGTCTTGAGGGCGGCGTCGTCACCCTTGGCGATGGCGTCGCGGACCGCGGCGACCTTGGCCTCGATGTCGGCCTTGAGCTCGGCGGGCAGCTTGTCGCCGGCGTCCTTGAGGGCCTTCTCGGCCTGGTAGGCGAGGTGCTCGGAGCGGTTCTTGACCTCGATCGCCTCGGTCTTCTGCCGGTCCTCCTCGGCGTGCGCCTCCGCCTCCTTGACCATCCGCTCCACCTCGTTCTTCTGGAGCGTGGTCGACCCGGTGATGGTCACCTTGTTCTGCTTGCCGGTGCCGCGATCGTGCGCGGTGACGTTGAGGATGCCGTTGGCGTCGATGTCGAAGGTGACCTCGATCTGCGGCACCCCGCGCGGCGACGGCGGGATCCCGTCCAGGGTGAATGTCCCCAGGATGCGGTT
>JBEKAP010000059.1:0-10864 GCA_050015875.1 Candidatus Dormibacteria bacterium
CTGGTGCTGCAGGCGATCGTGGCCACGGGGAACGATCCGTTCGCCGCTCGGTGGTCGCAGGGCGGCGCCACCCCGCTCGGCTACCTGGAGGCGAGCCAGGACCCGGACGGGGGCTACACCTACCCCGGCGACACCGGTCCCGACCCCTTCACCACCAGCCAGGTCCCGCTCGCGCTCGAGCGGCTGGCCTTCCCGGTGCCGTTCGCCAGCCGGCAGTGGTACGTCCCCGGGACCGCTCCGGGCAGCCACCCTGCCGGTTCGCCCAGCCCCTCGCCCACCAGTCCGCCTCCCTCCAGCCCTCCAGCGGGTGTCATCACCGCCTCGCCGACACCCGTCCCGACCGCATCTCCAAGCGACGATGTGCGGGTCCAGACGGCGTCCCCAGCCGCCACGCCCGCGGCCGCGACGCCGTCGCCCACGCCGATCGCTGCGAGCGCCACCCCCGCGCCCCTGACCCAGACGCCAGCGGACTCGAGCGCGCCCCCCGCGGGCGATCCCTCCGGGGGGTCCCCACCCGCTCTCTTCATCTACGGGCTGATGGCCCTCGCGGTGGCCTTGATCGTGGGGGCGGGCCGGCTCGCTCTGGCGGTCCGCCGATGACGTGGAGGCGGCTCGCCCATCTCCTGGCAATCCCCCTGACCGGCGCCGCGCTCGGCGTCGCGGGCGGTGGGGCGCACCTGCTCGCGGCGCCGGCGCTGTGCGCGGCCGCGAGCTACAGCAGCCACGTCACCCTCGTCGTCGAGCACGGGGACGGGAGCGTGATCGGGCTCTGCATCGGCTTCGACGCCGCGAGCATCACCGGTGAGGAGGTCCTCCAGGCCAGCGGGCTGGAGTACGCGACCGCCGGCTACGGCTCCCTCGGTGATGCGGTCTGCCAGATCGACAGCGAACCCGCGGCGTACACCGCGTGCCTGCCGAGCGGCGGCTCCTACTGGGTGGTCTTCGTCTCTCGCGGGGGCGGCTCCTGGCAGACCGCCGCCAGCGGTGTCTCGACAGTGACGTTCGCGAGCGGCGATGCGGAGGGCTTCCGATACGACCCCCAGAGCGGTGCCGATCCATCGCCGGCGTCTCCGGCGGGCATCTGCGCGGCGGCCCTGGCCGGGACGTCGGCCACCCCGGCGAGCCATGCGGGGTCTGGATCCGCGACGGGGACCGGGTCGAGCTCCGGCTCCGGAGGTTCGGCCGGGGCAGGTTCCGGCGCGGGCAGCTCGTCCAGCCCGGTCTCCGGGTCTTTCCAGACATCTCCGTCGGTCGCGCCGCTCCCCGATGCCACGGCGCCGGTGCCCGCATCGGGGCCGGTGGCTGCGGTGATCGGGCCGGTCGACGGGCCGCAGACCGGCACGGCCGCCTCCACCGCGAGTGGCGGGATCAGCCCCGCGCCGCTCGTCGCGGCGGTGATCCTCGGCGCGCTCGCCGGTCTGGCCGTCGTCCAGCTGCTGCTGCGGCGCCGGCGTGCGTGAGCAGGCGCGGATGAGCACTCGCGGATGAGCACCCGCTCCATCGCGGTGTGGTCGGCGTCGGGGCTGGTGATCGCGCTGTCGACGAGCGATCCCGTGTACCGCGCTGTCGTCGTGCTCTGCGCTCTCAATCTCCTCCTGGCCCGGGGGCGCCGGGGATCCGGGACCCGGCTCCTCCTTGTCGGCATCGGGATCGCAGCTCTGATCGCCACCTTGCTGACGCTCTTCCTGAGCCACACCGGGCAGCACGTCCTGGTGCGGTTGCCCGCCGGCATCCCGGTGATCGGCGGGCCGCTCACCCTGGAGGCGCTGAGCTTCGGCCTGGCCACCGGGCTGGGCATCGCGGCGGCGCTGCTCGCGGTGGCTCCTCTCACGCTGATCAGCCAGCCGCACGAGCTGGTCGACGCGCTGCCCGCGCCGCTCGCCCGCACCGGCGCCGCGGTGGGCGCGGCCCTCAACCTCATTCCCGGCACCCTGCGCAGCGCTGCCGAGATCCGGGACGCCCAGCGCATGCGGGGCTGGCGGGCGCGCCGTGTCGTCGACTGGCCGGCGGTGGCGGTGCCCGTGGTCCTCACCGCCATCGAGGGTTCGATGACCCTCGCCGAGGCGATGGAGTCGCGCGGTTACGGCACCCGGGCGCGCACCCATTTCGGCATCCAGGGCTGGGCTCGCCACGACACCCTGGTCTCGGTCACCGCGCTGCTCGGTGCAGCCGGCTTCCTGGCCCTGGTCGCGACCGGTGCGGCGCCGGGCTGGTTCCCCTTCCCCGCGCTCTCCGCGCCCCGGATCAGCGTCCCGGCGCTCCTCTGCTGCGCGCTGCTGGCGGTACCCTCACTGCGGGTGAGCCGGTAGATGGCCGTCCTCTCCCTTGCCGGCCTCCACTACACCTATCCGGGGACCGCAGACCGCGCCCTCGACGGGGTGGATCTGGAGATCGGCCCCGGACTGACCCTCCTCACCGGTGCCTCGGGAAGCGGCAAGTCGACCCTGCTCCGGGTCTGCAACGGGCTCATCCCCCACTTCCACGGGGGAGTGATCGGAGGCAGCGCCCGCGTCCAGGGCCGCGACGTCTTTCGCACCCCGACCCGCGAGCTGGCCCGCGACGTCGGATTCGTGTTCCAGGACCCCGAGCTGCAGGCCGTGTACCCGACCGTCGAGCGCGACGCCGCCTTCGGGTTGGAGAACCTCGGCGTTCCCCGCGGCGAGATGCTCCGCCGGGTCGGCGATGCTCTCGAGATCTGCGGCATCACCCACCTGCGCAGCCGTGCGGTCGGCACCCTCTCCGGCGGCGAGCGGCAACGCCTGGCCCTGGCCGGGGTGCTGGCGATGCGACCGTGCCTGCTGGTCCTCGACGAGCCCTTCTCGCAGCTCGACCCGGCGGGGTCGGCGGCCCTCCTCTCCGCGCTCGAGGCCGCCGTCCGCTCCGGCACCACCGCGCTGGTGTCTGAGCACCGCCACCACCTGGTGCGACAGCGTGCCGATCGCTGCCTGGTCATGGGCCGGGGGAGGGTCACCGCCTGCGCCCCTGACGTGCCGGTCGAGGCCGCCTCTCGCGCGGTGTCGCGTGGTGCCGGCGTCACGCCGCAGCTCAGCTGGTGCCTCCACCGGGTGAGCGCCGGCCCCGCTGGGGTGGCGGTGCTGCACGACCTCGACCTGGCGGGCGGTGCGGGCGAGGTGGTGGCGCTCACCGGTGCCAACGGCAGCGGCAAGACCACCCTGCTGCGCACCATCGCCGGGCTGCTCTCGCCGCTGTCCGGCAGCGTCGAGCGGCGTCCCGGCCGGATCGCGTACCTCCCCCAGAATCCGTCCGCCCTCCTGCACCGAGCGACGGTGCGCTCGGAGATCGCCTGGACGCTTCGGCGCACCGGCTCGGCGGGCCGGGCCGACGCGGCGCTGGAGGAACTGGGCCTCACCGCAGTGGCCGATCGCGATCCGCGGGACCTCAGCACCGGCCAGCGGCAGCGCGCGGCCCTCGCCTCGGTGCTCGCCGGCGACCCCTCGCTGGTGCTCCTGGACGAGCCGACGCGCGGCATGGACGCCGCCGCGCGCGCCGCTCTGACCGCGGCCGTGGCCCGCATCGCCGAGCGGGGCGGGAGTGCGGTCGTCGCGACCCACGACCTGCAGCTGGTGGCCGCGGTGGCCACGCGGGTGGTCGACCTCATGGACGGCCGCGCCTGCGAGCGGCCGGCACTCGCGACGGTGGCGCGATGACGTGGCACCGGCAAGCCGGCGGCACGCGCGGCGGTGGGCCGACGAGGTTCGCGCCGGCTGTCCCGATGACGTTCGTCGCCGTGTCGATCCTCGGCGCGGTCCTCTTCATCTGGCCCTTCGCCCTCTCCAGCGCCCCCGCTCCGGTGGTCGCGCTCTCCCTGGCGCTCGGGACCGTGGCCGCGCTGGCGGCTGTGGAGACCGCGATGCGCCGCCTCGACGCGCGACGCTTCGCTCTTCTCGCCGCCATCGCCGGCATCGACGCGGCGCTGCGGCTCGTCCTGGTCACCGGAGCGGGAGGTTTCAGCCCGATCTTCTTCCTCATCCTCGCCACCGGTTACGTCTACGGGCCCTCCTTCGGCTTCCTCTGCGGGGCCACCTCCCTGCTCGCCTCGGCGGTGGCCACCGGGGGCATCGGGCCCTGGCTCCCCTACGAGATGTTCGGCTGCGGCTGGACCGGGGCGGCGGCGGGGATGGCCGGCCTGCGCCGCTCCACGACCCCTCGTCTCCGGGACATCGCCCTCCTCGCCGCCGTCGCCGTGGTCGCCGGCTACGCCTACGGTGCGCTCCTGGACGTCTGGGACTGGACCACCTTCTACCGAGGCAGCCCCACCTTCGGCTTCCTCCCCGGCGCAGCCACGGGGGTGCTCCTGCAGCGGTTCGGACGCTTCTACCTGGCCACCTCGGCGATCTGGGACAGCTTCCGTGCCTTCGGCGACGCCCTCGCCGTGATCGTGCTCGGGATGCCCGTGCTGGCGGGTCTCACCCGGGTGAGGGACAGGCTGACCTTCGCCGTGGCCGGCCCGGGCGGAGGCGATCAGGGCGGGGCCCCACCTGACACCGCTGGGGATCCGGCCCTGGACCGCGCGCTGTCGGGGACCGGCACCCGCACGTGATGCGTCCGTGATGGCGGGCGGATGGCGCTGTCACACCCCTCCGACTAGGCTGGGCGCAAACCACCCCCAGACCTGGAAAGGTGAGTAGCCACTCGCATGTGCCCGATCCAGGTCAGACCAGGAGCGCGGAAGACCAGCCTGTGATCCGCCTGGTGATCGTCGACGACAATCCCATGGTGCTCGGCGGGCTTCGCGCCCTGTTCGAGGCGGCCAGGGACTTCGCCGTCGTGGGCGAGGGCACCAACGGCGCTGAGGCGATCGCCGCGGCCCGCGAGAGCGACGCCGACATCGTCCTCATGGATCTCTCCATGCCCAAGATGGATGGGATCGTGGCCTGCCGGCGCCTCGCCGTGGAGTGCCCCGCCACCCGGGTCATCGTCTACAGCGCGCTCGGGGGGGAGGATCGGATCGCCGCCGCGATGGCGGCAGGAGCCACCGATTACGTGGGCAAGGACCTGCCTCCCGATGAGCTGGTCGCCCGGGTGCGGTCCATCGCGGTGGCTGCGGGCCCGGTGGCCCCCTCCCGCGACGCCGAGCCGCCCACCGGCACGGGGCCCGGGGTCGCCGCCGCGCGGCCGTCGCAGGGTGGCGCCGACCCGGGGGCCGCGGCCGTGGCGGCGCCCCGTGGGCGGCGGGCGGTTGCCACCGACGGCCCGGCGGAGGCCGTGCCGACCATCGGCATCCTGGCTCCGCTGCTCGCGGGGGCCTACATGACCGAGTTGATGCTGGGGGTCTCCGCAGCGGCCGACGCTGCCGGTCTGCGGCTGATCGCGATCCAGACCCTCGATCCCAGCGGGCTCTGGCCCCTCGAGAACCGGCTCCCCGAGGCGGGCACGCGCGTCCCCACCCGTGGTCTCCGGGTCAGCTGGGACCGGGTGGGCGGCTTCCTCGTCGTCCTCGACTCGGTGGAGCCCGACTTCCTCGATGCTGTCGCCAGGGCGGGGAAGCCGGTGGTGGTCATCGCCGGCGACATCGAGGGTTTCCGGGGGCCGACCGTTCGCGCCGACAACCGGACCGGGGTCATGCAGGCGGTCGCGCACCTGGTCGAGCACGGCCACCGCCGGATCGCCTTTGCCGGCTACCGGGCACAGAGCGACACCAGGGAACGCCTGGAGGCCTACCGCGACGCCCTGGCCATCGCCGGCATCGACCTGGACGAATCTCTCGTCTTCGCCGCGCCGGACAACCTCGAGAGTGGAGGAGAGGCCGCGGCCCGCAGCATGCTCGCGGCCGGCCTGCCGTCGACCGCGGTGGTGGTGGCCACCGACTTCAACGCCATCGGGATCATGAAGGTGCTCGGGGAGGCGGGGCTCAGCCTGCCTCATGACCAGGCCGTCGTCGGTTTCGACGATGTGGCCGCCGGGCTCTCCACGCGGCCGACCCTCTCCACGGTCCACCAGAGCGCGAGGGAGATCGGACGCACCGCCTTCCGTCTCCTCGCCGATGGCCTCACCGGTCGCCCCCTGGCTCCTGGACCACACCTCGTGCCCACCGCCTTCGTCCCCCGCGAATCCTGCGGATGCGTGCGGGTGCCGGCTCGGGACCGGCCCGCCGGTTACCGTGCTCGGGGGGGGCGACGCCCGAGAGACGCTTCCGCCGCCGTCTCGAGCAGCTGCTGGCCGGTCCGGACCCGATGTCGGCGGCGGAGCGGCACGCGCTCGACAGGGGAGCGGACCTGCTCCTCCGCCTGGTCGGGCATCCGCGTGGCGCCGAGCAGCAGACGGAGGTCGACGTCCGTGAAGTCGCCCAGGCGCTGCTCGCCGTCAGTCCCCACTGGACCACGATCACGAGCGTCGAGGCGTGCCTCCAGGAATACCGGAGCGACACGACGGGTGGTGCCCAGCCCGATGGGCGGGCGGCCGACTTCGAGCGCTTGCTGCGCGACATGGTGATCGAGCTGTCGCGGTCACTCTCCGAGGTCGAGGCCAACGCGCGCACCGAGCTCCAGGTGACCCTGGACACCGAGACCGACGTGAGCACCTCCATCATCCGCGGCGATGCCGACGAGCTCTCGTCGCTCGATTGGCTCGAATTCACGGCGGCACGATCGGGCTGTCTCGGCCTCTGGAGTGAGGGGGCCAGCCGGCAGCAGCGGGGCAAACCCCGGCTCCGCATCGCCGGGTCGTTCCTCCGCGGCGGCGGGCATCTGAATGTTCCCGGCCAGGTGACCATCGAGGCCTTCCCGCCCGAGGCGCTGATCGCCCAGCGCCGGCTGGGTGAGCTCCTCACCGTGGTGCCGGTCAAGACGGCGAGCATGGACCTGGGCCTGCTGGCCATGGTCATCCCCATCGTCGGCACCGAGGTGCGGGGTCGCGACCGCCTCTTCGACAAGGGAGCCTTCCTCGGCATGTCGCTGCAGAGGGAGATCACCACCGAGCGGCTGCGCCGCTCGAACGAGGACCTCGCCACCTTCAGCCACGCCATGGCCCACGACCTGCGCAACCCGCTGGCCACGATCCTGATGTGGGCGTCGGTGGCGCCGTCGACAGCCGGCCCGGACGATCGCGCCGAACCGGTGCTGCAGACCGTTGATCGCATCCGCGAGGTCGCCGCCTACGCCAACGAGCTGATCGCCCATCTGCTCCGCTACGCGGAGCTCGATCGGAGCCCGGCCCCGGCGGAGCCCGTCGACCTCGATCTGGCGGTCTCGAAGGCGGTGGCCGCGCTGGAATCGGCGGTCAGGGAGAGCCGGGCGGTGATCCAGCGTCGCGACCTGCCGACGGTCGTCGCCGACCCCGCGGGGCTCGAGGTCCTGATGGAGAACCTGATCAGCAATGCCATCACCTACCGGCGCGACGCCCCCCCGCGAGTGCTCATCGACGCGGTCCCGACCGAGGACGCCTGGGAGATCCGCTGCCACGACAACGGCAGCGGCATTCCCGATGACGTCCGAGAGGAGATCTTCCAGCCCTTCGTTCGCGGAGATCCGGCGATCTCGGGAAGCGGCCTGGGGCTGGCCACCTGCCGCCGCGTCGTCGAGCGGCTGGGAGGCCGGATCTGGGTGGAGGAGAGCACGAAGACGGGAACCACCATCGCCTTCACCCTGCCGCAGGGCGGCGACGCTGAGCGGGGTGACGTTGCCGGTCTCCGCTCGATCGGGCCGGCCCTCGTCTGATCGAGCCGGCCGGCTAGCTCTCAGGGAGCCTGAGGGGTGCGCTCGTCACATCCCCACGGGGTGTTGTGGGCCTTGAGCAGCTCAAGGAAGGGATCTGGCGGAAACGCCTCCGGACCGAGGACGCCCGCTCCCGACCAGACCTTGGACTCGATCAGCTCGAGAGCCGACAGCGGGTTGACGGCCGTCTGCCACACCACCGCCTGTGAGCCGTACTCCGCCATGGAGGTGGCGTTGTCCACCACGTGGTAGAGGTACACCTCACGCGGCTTGCCATCCTTGCCGGTGCCGCGGACCAGGGTGCCCGCGCAGGTCAGGCCCGACATGCGCTCGCCGAGGCCGGCCGGATCCGGCAGGCACGCGGCCACCACGTCGCGCGGCGACACCCGGGCCTCGCCGACCTCCACCGGTGCGGTCTGGTCCAGGCCGAGCTTGTGCAGCGTCTTGAGGACACCGATGAACTCGTCGCCGAGGCCGTACTTGAAGGTCACCCGACCGCAGTCGACCCAGCGCGGCACCAGGAGCACCTCCTCGTGCTCCACGTTCACGCACTCGACCGGGCCGATGCCCTCCGGGAAGTCGAAGGTCTCGGGCTCGCTGAAGGGAGGCGTCGTGTACCAGCCGCGCCCGCGCTCGTAGATGATCGGCGGATTGAGGCATTCCTCGATCGTCGTCCAGATCGAGAAGGTGGGGGCGAACTCGTATCCCTGGACGACCAGGTTGGCTCCGTCGCGGACCCCGACCTCGTCGATGGAGGAGAAGAGGTGGTCGGCCGCATAGCGTGCGAAGACATCGGCGAGGCCCGGCTCCACACCCATCCCGACCAGGGCGAGCAGCCCCTTGCTCTCCCACTCGCCGGCCAGGGCAAACTGCTCGTCTCCCAGCTTGACCCCCGGGATGGCGTAGGGATCGACCGGGTGGGGACGCGAGAGGGACATCGCCATGTCCATGTAGTTGACCCCGGAGGCGAGTGCGGCGCGGAAGAGGGGCATCACGAACCTGGGGTCGACGGCATTGAGGAGCACGTCGCACCTCTCCGCCTCCAGGAGTTGCGATACCGCCTTCTCATCGCTCGCATCGAGGGCAGCCGCCGTGAAGCGCGGGCCCGTTCCGGCTACCGCGCGCTGCGCCCGGATGGGGTCGTGGTCGGCGACCACCATCGCCTCGAACAGCTTCCAGCGCGATGCCGTCCGAGCGATCGCCGTCCCGACACCACCCGCTCCGACCAGCAGCACACGCATGGCAGAAAACCCTCCGGCCGGCGATTATACTTGCCGGCCAACGGCCTTGCGGGGGGCGGGGCGGTCGGCGGGGATGGGTTGGTGGGAGGCGGCCATGAGCGCTCAGGACGGCAGATGGGGAAACTTCGTCGGGGGCCGGTACGTCGACCCCAAGGGCGGCGCTTTCAGTCAGCTCATCGATCCCGTGACCGGGGAGGCGTTCGCCGAGGCGCCCCTCTCCCAGCCCGCCGATGTGGAGCACGCCCTGGGGGTTGCCCAGGCGGCGTTCGAGGACTGGCGTGAGACCACTCCCTCGGAGCGGAGCCTCGCGCTGCTGCGCTTTGCCGACGCCGTCGAGAAGCGCGGCGCCGAGCTGGTGGACCTGGAATGCCGCAACACCGGCAAGCCCCGTGCCCTGACCACCTCGGAGGAGCTTCCCCCGACCCTCGATCAGATCCGCTTCTTCGCCGGCGCCTGCCGGCTGCTCGAGGGCCGCGCGGCGGCCGAGTACATGCGCGGCTACACCTCATTCGTTCGCCGCGAGCCGGTGGGCGTGTGCGCCCAGGTGACGCCCTGGAACTACCCGATGATGATGGCGGTGTGGAAGTTCGCTCCGGCCATTGCCGCGGGCAACACCGTCGTGCTCAAGCCCGCCCACACCACCCCGCTCAGCAGCCTGCTGCTCGCCGAGATCGCCGCGGAGTTCCTCCCGCCCGGGGTGCTGAACGTGCTCTGCGGGAGCAACCGCGACATGGGTGCCGCCCTCATCGGCCACCCGATCCCCCGCATGGTCTCGATCACGGGCAGCGTGCGTGCCGGTCGCGAGGTCGCGCAGACCGCCGCCGTGGACCTCAAGAGGGTGCATCTCGAGCTGGGTGGCAAGGCTCCCGTCGTCGTCTTCGACGACGTCGACGTCGCCAAGACCGCCGATGGCATCGCCATGGCCGGCTTCTTCAACGCGGGCCAGGACTGCACCGCCGCCACCCGGGTGCTCGCCGCTCCGCGGGTGTACGCGGACCTCGTCGACGCGCTGGCGGAGAGGGCCAGGGCACAGGTTGTCGGCGCCCCGGACGATGCGGGGGTCGACCTCGGCCCGCTCAACAGTGAGAATCAGCTCCGGGTCGTCAGCGGATACGTGGACCGCCTGGCCTCACATGCCGAGGTGCGCGCGGGTGGGCATCGCGCCGGCGACCGCGGGTTCTTCTTCGAGCCCAGCGTCGTCACCGGGGTGGAGCAGTCCGACGAGATCGTTCAGGAGGAGGTGTTCGGACCGGTCATCACCGTCCAGCGCTTCTCCGATGAGGAGCAGGCCGTGGCCTGGGCCAACGAGGTCGAGTTCGGATTGGCCTCGTCGGTCTGGACCCGCGACCACGGGCGCGCGATGCGCATGAGCAAGCGGCTCGACTTCGGGTGTGTCTGGATCAACACGCACATCCCGCTGGTGGCGGAGATGCCCCACGGCGGGTTCCGGCACTCGGGGTATGGCAAGGATCTCTCGGTGTACGGGTTCGAGGACTACACCAGGATCAAGCATGTGATGACGGCGCTGGACGTCTGAACGAGGAGGGCCCGATCGTGAACGCCACTCCCGATGAGGCCCCGCGGCAACGCCGGCTGCTCACCGAGATCCCGGGGCCGCGATCGCGCGAGCTGTGGGCGCGCCGTGAGCGGGCCATCCCTCAGGGGGTGAGCACCACCCTTCCCGTCTTCGTGGTCCGGGCCGGCCCGGGCATCCTCGAGGACGTCGACGGCAACCGGCTGATCGATTTCGGCTCCGGCATCTCGACGACCAACGCCGGCAACAGCGCACCGCTCGTGGTCGAGGCCATCCGCGAGCAGGCCGGTCTCTTCACCCACACCTGCTTCCAGGTGACACCCTACGTGGGGTATGTCGAGGTCTGCGAGCGCCTGAATCAGCTCACCCCGGGAGACCACGAGAAGCGCTCCTTCCTCGTCAACTCCGGCGCCGAG
>JBEKAP010000060.1:0-10726 GCA_050015875.1 Candidatus Dormibacteria bacterium
ATCGCGGCGCGTACCCGACGCGCCGGCGAGCCTGGTGTGGCGGCTCCCGCCTACCGACCCACCCGGGGCCACCCGGCGGTGAGCGCGGCCCGCACGGTCATCTCAGCCCCGTGGCCCTGCAGCTCCACCGATCCCTCGCGGGGGCGGATGACGGTGTCACGCAGGCTCTGCTTCCAGTGGCCACGGATGGCGCGCTGGACCTGCAGGTTGGTCCACCAGACGGGCACGTCGGCGAGCTGATCGCGGCGAAAGCGGATGTGCGCGACCAGGACGCGCCGCCGGACCGGCATCCCGAAGTCCGGGTGGTAGCACAGCTTGTAGGCGAGGTAGACGATCAGGCACCCCGCGAGGGCCGCAACCCCCGTGGTGAGCCCGGTGGAGGTCAGCAACAGCGAGGCGAGGAGGGAGGTGTTCATCGCGATGAACGATAGGGCAACAATCAGTTGCCTTGGTGCGATTGCACCGTAACGGTCTCGTGATGTCGGCACCCCGTCGCACGACCCCTGGAGAGCACGACCCCTGGAGAAGAAGAGGGGCCGCCGGCGACCTGATGTCGCCGGCGGCCCTTGGGAAGGGAGGGCAGATCCTGGGGCCGGTGCGCCACTGGCGCCACCCGACCTCCAGCATCATCAGCCCGCGGCGATGACGGGCTCATGCTCCGCCCGTCACGGGTCCGCGACGTGCCAACCCCGATCTCTTGAAGCCTCCGCCCGCGGGCGGGCTCGAGGCACCCTCCGAGCGGCGGGCCGCGCCCGTGCCGCCGGCTCCGGCCAGAGCACCGGCCAGGTCGTCGGCCAGCAGCCCGCCGATCAGCTCGACGACGCCGTCGCCGCTCGTCCCGCGGGTCACCAGGTCCGCAACCGCCTTCACCTGGTCCAGCGCATTGGCGACGGCGACCCCGCAGCCGGCGAGGGCGAGCATGGGCACATCGTTCTCGGCGTCGCCCACGGCGACGCAGGCCGCGGCCGGCTCACCCACATCCAGGAGCGCGGCGGCGGTTCCTGAACTCTTGCTGACGCCCTCGGGAAGGATCACCACCCCGCCCCGGTTCACCACGACGTCCAGGGGGAGATCGAGCTCCTGTATGGTCTGCCGGATCACCTGGAGGTGGCGGACCGACGCGGCATAGATGGCGCGGCCCACCGCCAGCGGCTCGACGCCTCGGCGGTGCAGCTCCGGTTCCAGGCGGCGCGAGACGGGCGCGCAGAGCAGTCGCTCCCCCCCGCTCGAGGGGTCCAGCATCACCGCGCCATTCTCGAGCACGACCCGGTCGAAGACATCCCACCGGCCGAAGACCATCTCCAGCTGCAGACCGGTGCGCCCGGTCACCATGAGCAGCCGGCGGCCACTTCGCCGCACTCGCTCCAGGGCCATCAGAGTGTCCGGACTCACCACGCCCTCGGTGGCGATGGTTCCATCGAAGTCGCACGCCAGAACGCGGAACCGCACCGCGCCATTGTGCCTATCGAAGGAGCTGGATCGACTCCCCGACCCGGGCGCCAACCGGCTTGGGACCCGCCCTGACGCCGGTCAGTGCTCGAAGCTCACCCGGATCTCGGTGCCCTTGCCGATCTGAGATCGGATCTCCAGGCGCCCCTTCTCCAGCTCGGCGCGCTCTCGCATCGAGATCATCCCGAGGTGCTTGCCCGAATCCAGGCGCCCCTCCGCGGCGGCGACGTCGAACCCGACCCCGTCATCGCGGACGATGGCCGAGACGGCGTGGGGTTGGAAGGCGACCACGACCTCCACGTTCTTCGCCCGGGCGTGCTTGCGGGCGTTGTTCATCGCCTCCTGGATGATCCGGAAGAGGGTCGGTTCGAGTGCACCGGGGAGGCGCGTCTCCTCCCCGATGACCCGGAGGCCCGTGGTCATCCCACTCAGCTCGAAATCCTTGGTGAACTTGCGCAGGGTGGGCACCAGGCCGAGATCGTCCAGGGTCATCGGGCGCAGGTCGAAGATCAGCCGGCGGGTCTCGTCCAGGACCCCCCGGACCCCGTCCTTGAAGTCGGCCAGCTCGTTGACCACGAGCTGCGGGTCGCGACTGATCAATCGCTCCAGGATCTCCGCCTGGAGCACGAGGTTGGCCATGGACTGGGCGGGCCCGTCGTGCATGTCCCGGGCGATCCGCATCCGCTCCTCCTCGATGATCTGGAAGACCTGGCGGGAGGTGTTGCGGAGTCTCGCGGTGCCCCCGGTCGGAGCCGGAGAGGCCGTGCTCGCCGCCAGGTCGTCCAGGCTGCGGTAGACCTGGCGGAGGAGCTCCTGCTCGTGATGGATGTCGGTCATGCGGGCGGCGGTGTCGCGGGTCCGCTCCTCCAGGGAGGCGAGATCGGCCCGCGTCGAGGAGACCATCCGGAACTGGGTGTCGATATCCTCGACGGCGAAACGCTCGAAGTTCTTGAGGACATGGCTCCAGGCCACCTCGGCCTCCTCGAGCCGGTCCCGCAACTGATCCCGCCGCTCGACGGCGTCGGCCTGGCGGCTTTCCAGGCGCAGCGCCACCCCTTCGAGGTCCTCGATCCGCTTGGTGATGAGGAATCGGATGCCGGAGATCGCGGACGGATTGACCGGCCGCTCGGTCTCTGCGGCCACGGTCATACGAGCAGAAGCGCGCAAAACACTGCGCGGCCATGATACCGGCGGCCCAGGAGGGCGACTGACGCATGGCAGTGACAATGACGCGGCCGGGGCGTGACCGTCTCCAGGAGGGAGCCCCGCAACCCCCGGAGCGATCTGACCAAGCACGTCGATCGAGTTGGGCGGACCCCCGGCGCGGCTCGCGCCGGACCACCCTGAGGTCACGGCTCGGTGGTCAGGGAGGGGGCTCTGGGAAGGCCCCACATCGGGTCTGTGACAAGCCGGTTGCGCCGTCACCCCCCCTTTACACCCCAAGGGTATAACCGGCTCCAGGGCCACCACCGTCCACCTTGCCGAGGCTCGTGGTGCCGTGGACGGAGACCAATGAGGACGAGAGCGATGAGCGACACGCCGGGGCCGACGCGCATCCTCGTTGCCGAGGATGACCCTGCTCTGCGCCGCCTCGTGGACATGCTCCTCTCCAACCAGGGGTACGACGTGCTCACGGTCAACGACGGCGCCGACGCCCTGGCCGCCGTCGAGAACTGGCCACCGGACGCGCTCGTCGTCGACGTGATGATGCCCCGCATCTCGGGCCTCACCGTCTGCCGGGAGCTGCGTGCCGACCGCCGCTTCGCCGCGGTGCCGATAATCCTGCTCACCGCCCGGGTCTTCGACGAGGACATCCAGGCGGTCATGGAGCTCGGCGGCATCGAATTCATGAACAAGCCGTTCAATCCGCGCCAGCTGGTGGCCGTGCTGGAGAGCCTGGTCGCCGATCCACTGCCTTCGGCCCACGCGGCGGCGCTGGCGGCCGCGCACCCCGTCGCCTCGGTCCAGGCCGGGGACGGACAGGCTCGGCGCTGAGCCGGGACGAAGGGGGGTTTGGGCCGATGGGCTCCGGCCTCGTCACGGCTGCGCCGGTCGGGGATGGCCGCGGCTCGCGCCCGCCCGCGCAGCGCCTCCATGACGCTCTGGACGACCTGAGCACGCCCGGGGGGCTGCTGGTCATCGGAGCCCTGCTGATCACCGCCATCGCGGTGACCTCGGCGATCACGGATCCCGACTTCTGGTGGCACCTCCAGACCGGCCAGCTGCTGATCGCCAACCACCTCCAGCTACTCGGCCATGATCCCTACACCTACACGGTTGCCAACCACCACTGGACCATGCACGAGTGGCTCTTCGAAGCCGGGGTCGCCGCTCTCTACAACATCGGGGGCATGGGCGCGATCGTCCCCGTGCTCAGCCTGCTGACCTGGTTCGGCGTCGTCTTCATCCTGCTGCGCGCCCGCCTTCACACCGACAACCGGCTGAGCCTCGGGATCGGGCTCATCGTCGCGGCGCTGGCCGCCAACCCGATCTGGGGGCCGCGCGACCAGATGGTCGACTTCACCTTCAGCTGCCTGGTGCTGCTGCTCATCGAGCGCTACCTCCTGCGGGGTGGGCGGGCGCTCTGGTTGCTGCCACCCCTCTTCCTGCTCTGGAGCAACCTGCACGGCGGCTTCGTCATCGGCCTGGTCTTCGCCGGGCTGATCGTCGTGGCCGAGGCGGCCGGCCTCCGGCTCGGCCTCCCCGACCCGGTTCCCTCCCGGCGGATCAGGCTGCTTCTCGGGGTGACCATCCTCTCCACCCTGGTGTCGATGATCAACCCCAACGGGCCCGGGATACTCATCTATGCCGCCGAGACGCTCGCCTCACCCGCCCAGCAGGCGCTCATCCTCGAGTGGCAGTCCCCGGACTTCCACCAGCTGGAGGTTCGCGGCTTCGCCGTGATGCTCGTGAGCCTTCTCGGCTTCCTGATCGTCAATCGCAGGATCCGGGCTCGAGACGCCGTGCTGGTGGCGGTGACCTCCGCACTCGCTCTCGAATCGGTGCGCAACGTGGCCCTCTTCGTGGCCGCCTCCAGCCCCACCTGGATGGAGCAGCTCAGCCGGCTCCTTGACCGCATCCGAGCCGCCGGGGCACCCGCGGCGGCGGGACCCGCGATCCTCCGTGCGGGCGCGGCGGCTCTGGTCCCGGACGCGGGCGCGACGACGCCGGGCCCGGACGCGGCGGCTCCGGGACGCGGCCCGAGGGTCGGGCAGCTGCCCCCATTCCGCCTCCGGGTCACGGTCCTGGTGGTGATGGTCACGGCCCTCCTGGGCGGCTGGATCGGGCTGCGTCTCGTCCCGGCGATGACCACCGGTCCCACCGCGCTGAGCTATGCGGACACCTACCCGGTCTGCGCCAGCGCCTGGCTGCGCTCCGCCCCCGGGCACCTGCGGATCTTCAACCAGTACGGGGAGGGCGGCTACCTCGCCTGGAGCCTGGCGGGAACCGGCGACAAGATCTTCATCTTCGGCGACGCCGCCCTCATGGGCGACAACCTTCTCTACGCCTACTCCGACGTGGCCGACGTGACCCCGCAGTGGCAGAGCATCCTCCTCCACGACGGCACCCAGGTCGTGCTCTTCGACACCGGGAGCGCCCTCGACCATGTGCTGGAGGCGAGCCCCAATTGGGTGATGGTGTACAGCGACCCGCACAACCAGGCCTTCGTCCTGAGGAGCGAGAGGGCGTCGCTGCACCTCCCGCCACAGCCGACGAAGCTCAGCGGAACGTGCGCCCAGCTGGCCGCCCAGACCAGGACGGCATCGTGACCGAGCCGACCGCCACCGCCGCACCGGCCGGTGCCCCGACCCTGCCCGACCAGCCCCGCTCCGGGTCGCGCGCGGTCAACATCGCGTGGCTGCTCGGCGGCTTCTGTCTGACCCTCGTCTTCACGGTCCAGCTCTTCCGCTACGGAGACGAGTGGTGGCACCTCGCGCTGGGCCGGCTGATCCTCAATCACGGCATCCCCGCGGTCGAACCCTTCAGCTTCGTGGCGACCCAGCACCCCTGGGTGGAACAGCAGTGGCTCTACGAGGTGGCGCTCGCCACCCTGGTCCGGATCGGAGGGGATGGGCTCGCCTCGCTGGGCATGGGGCTGGTGGGGAGCCTCGCCCTGCTCGTGGCCGCCCTGGCCGTCCCCCGGCGGGCACGGGTACCGCGAGGCTGGAGCGCGGCGGCGATGGTGCTGTGCGGCCTCATGGCCGGGATGGCCCTCGGCGTCCGTGCCGAGACGGTGAGCGCCCTCGGTGTCGCGGTCACCCTGCTCATCGTCCAGCGCTGGAGGGACGGCAACCGCTGGGTGGTCTGGCTGCTCCCCCCGGTGTACCTCCTCTGGGCAAACCTCCATGCCGGCTTCATCGCGGGGCTCGGGGTGCTGGCCTTCACCCTCGTCATCCACAGAGCCTCCCGGAACCGAACCGCGGTGCCGGTGTCGGGCGGGCTCTCCATGGCGGTGATCTGCGTGGGAGCGGCGGCCGCGACCGTTCTCCTCGGGCTGCTGGCAGGCGCCGCCGTCCTGGTGCTGCTGTGGGCGGCGTTCCGCCCCGTCGCCGTCGACCAGGGCGTCCGCCGCGGGCCTCTCGCGATCGCGTCCGCCACCGCGGCCCTGCTGACCCTGGTGAACCCCGCCGGCCCGGGCCTCTACGCCTACATCGCCGAGACGGTCGGCAACCCGATCCTCTCCCAGCTCGTCTCCGAGTGGCAGTCGCCCAACTTCCACGACATGCTGACCCGGCTGATCGAGGTGGTCGCCGCGCTTCTCGTGCTGGTCTGGCTGCTCGGCCGCCGGCCGCGGGTGACCGACGTGCTGCTGGCCACCGCCGCCTTCCTCCTGACCCTCCAGGCGGTGCGCAACGTCAGCCTCTTCGCGGTGGTGGCCATCCCGCTCCTCTCGGAGTACGGCGCGGCCGCCTGGTCTGCGCGCGCTCCGATCGGTCTGCGCCGCCAGCTCGGCACCCGGCTCCCCGGGGGAGTGGCTCTGGTCGCGGCGATCGCGGTGAGCGCCGCCTCCATCGCGATCATGGCCCCTCAGGCATCGGCCGCCTCAGCCGCCCAATTCGAACAGACCCATGAGCCCGAGACCGCCGCCGACTACGTCGCGGCCAACTTCCCTGGGCAGCGAATCTTCAGCTCGGACGGCGACGCCGGGTACCTCGCCTACCGCTTCCCCACCGAGCGGGTGGTCTTCGTCTACGACGAGATCGGAATCTTCGGCACCGGCCCGCTCACCGACTACCTCGACATGGCCACCATCTCCGGCAACTGGAAGACGCTGCTCACCACGAAATACGGCATCCGGCACGCCATCCTCGGCACGGGCAGCGCGGACCTGTCCGCCCTTCTGGAGCTGGGCTGGACGGTCGACTGCTACGAGGCGCCAAGCGGTCGGGTGGTCGTCTCGGCGGGTGGCTCGCCGCCGACCTCGCTCCCTCCCCCACCGTCGGACGCTCCCGCCTGCGCGGGGTAGGTCAGGCGCCGCGGGCCAGGATGCGGGCCGCGATCCGGAAGGCCTCGCCGCTCAGCGAGGCGGAGCCCTGCCGGCGGGCCTCGTCGCCGATCTGCCGGAGGACCGCCGCCGCCATCTGCCGTTCCTCGCCGCTCCGGGCGGCCAGTGCCGCCTCCTGGGCGTAGGCGAGGGCCACCACCAGACGCCCGCCGTCCAGTGCCACCGCGGCCAGGGCGCGGAGTGCCGCACCCCGGAGGACGTCGTCACCCAGCTCATCCGCGCGGGCGCGGCAGTCCTCCAGGGAGCGCGTGGCCCGATGTGCCTGGCCGCGCCGCCAGTAGCTGATGCCGAGGTCGTGCAGGATCTCGGCCACGCCGTGCGCGTCGAGGCAGGCCTCGCGGAGCGGCATGGCCTGGCGCAGCCGTGCCTCCACCTCGTCCCAGCGCTCCTCGGCGGCAGCCTGGGACGCAAGGGTGACCAGCCCGTCAGCCACCACCTGCACGTGAGGCCCCTCCGGAACCTCCATGGAGCGCCCGAACATCCCCTCCGCGCCGGGGGCGTCGCCGCGGGCCGCCGCGAGCCGCCCGAGGTTGGCGGCCGCAGCGGCCCGGGTCGGGCGGTCGCCCCGCTCGAGAGCCTCCTGCCACCTGGTCGCCGCATTGCCGGCCTCCCCATTCTCCGCTGCCGCGGACCCGAGCTCGAGGAGAACCGATGCCAGCACCTCGGCGGGGCTGTCCTCGGAGAGTCGCTGGGCCGAGGCCAGGAAGGCGGCCCCGAGGTCGCCGTCGGAGCCGGTGACGAGAGCTCGTCCGAGGGCGGCAAGCGCGACGGCGCAGGCGCCCGGGTCGGCGGCGGCCCACTGCTCCAGCGCCGACCTGACGCTCGCCCGCGCCTCACTCTGCGAGCCGTGGAGCTCCTCGCAGAATCCGCGCCCCAGCAGCGCGAGAGCGCGCCAGACGGGAGCTGCCTCGGCCGCCAGCAGCCGGTCGAAGGCCACCGCGGCGCCGGCGCCCTCGACCCGGAGACGGTTCAGCGCGGCCAGCAGCGGAGCCGGGGGCGACGACCCCTCCGCCGGTGTAACGGGGGGTGATGCCGCATCGTTACCGGAAGCGCTGGTACCCCCGCCCGAAGCGGACAGTAGGCTCATCGACGTGACCCGGAGGATTGGTGCGCGTCGATGAGCGTGACCCAGCAGGTCGCGATCGGCAACCCAGCCGCGCGGCCGCCAGCCGACGCAGCGCAGGGGGCGCCGCACCGCACCATCCCTGACCTTCCCACGGTCCTCGACCGCGACCGCCGTGCCGGCGTGGAGCGGGTGATCGAGCTGGCACGCTGGATCGTGCTGGTCTTCGCCGCCGTCAGCGTGAACTTCCCCGGCGAGAGCAGCACCAACCGCCCCGAGGTCGACCTGCTGCTTGGCATCTGGGCCATCTTCACCCTGGCAACGACCATCGCTCTCCTGACCAATCACCTGCCGACCCGACGGCTACAGTACGCCATGCTCGCGCTCGACATCGCGATCGCGAGCGGCCTCGTCGATCTGACCGGTGGCTTCAGCTCCCAGCTGGGGCTCGTCTTCTACCTGGTCATCATCGCCAGCAGCCTCCGCTTCGGCCTGGGGGGAAGCCTCTTCTGCGCCGCGACCATCGCGGCGATCTACCTGGGCATCGGGTTCGCGACCGGCGGCCACCTCGACGGCTCGACCGTCAACCTCTTCGCCGAGCGCCTCTTCCTCTTCATGGTCATCGCGCTGATCAGCGGGCTGCTCTCCCGGGAGATGGTCCAGAGCCGGGCTCGCCAGCTCACCCACACCTACGAGCTGGAGGCGGTTGCCTTCAACGAGCTGCGAGAGGTCGACCGGATCAAGAGCGATTTCATGATGCTGGCGTCGCACGAGCTGCGCACCCCGCTCACCAAGATCAAGGCGTGGGTAAGCCTGATGCAGGACGCCGGCGACCGCCTGCCCGCGAGCGCCCGCGACGAGGGCATCCGAGAGCTGCGCACGGAGTCCGAGCACCTGGCCCGCCTGACCGACAACCTGCTGGCCATCGCCCAGCTCGAATCCGGTGAGATCCGTCTCAAGACCGCCGTCTGTGAGCTGGACCAGGTGATCGGCGACACCATCTCACGCTTCATCGAGTCCGCTGATCGCAGCCGCTTCGCGGTCCACATCCCTCCCGACGCATCGCGGGCGATGGCCGATGCCGAACGTCTCTCCCTCACCCTCGCCTGCCTGATCGACAACGCCCTGAAGTTCTCGCCCGAGTCGGAGCAGGTCACGATCTCCACCCGCCCGGACGGGCCCTACGTCCTGATCGGCGTTCAGGATCAGGGCCGGCGCATCCCCGAGGCAGAGGCCGACCGGGTCTTCGCCTCCTTCTACCAGGTCGAGTCCCCGCTGCTCCGGCAGCGCGGCGGATTCGGCGTGGGCCTGTACCTGGCCCGCCAGCTGGTCGAGCGGATGGGCGGCCGGATCTGGATCGACAACAGCAAGGTCCGCGGCAACACCTTCGTCATCGCCCTACCGGGGCAGTTGTAGGGAGATTGTGCCGCGAGTGTGACCGCTCCCATCTCGGGCCGGTAAAAGCTCGCAACACTCGGGTAACCGAATCAGAGCCTTCGCGATCTTAGTGGTAGCGTCGTGGCGATCACCAAGCCGTCCTATCGCGGAGGCCATTCCAGGGAACGACAGGATGAGCCCCTTCACGGACTACAGCATTCTCAACCCCGCAGCCTCTCTGGGTGGCCGCACCGGGGTGACCGAGGCGACCGTCCTGGTCGTCGACGATGACCCCTCCATGCACGACATCCTCACGGTCCTGGGGCAGCAGCACGGCTTCGGCATCCAGTTCGCGGAGGATGGCCTGGACGGCGTTCGCCTCGCCGAGTCGAGCGACATCGACCTGATCATCCTCGACCTGACCCTCCCGGGCCTCACCGGATTCGACGTCTGCCGGCGCCTCCGAGCCGCTGGCGTCGAGGTCCCGATCGTGATGGTGTCGGCCAGCTCCGACCCGGTGGACATCGTGGTCGGCCTGGAGATCGGCGCGGACGACTACATCGTCAAGCCCTTCGAGGTGAGGGAGCTCGCCGCGCGGATCAACGCCAAGCTCCGCCGTCAGCGGACGACCCAGTCGCAGGTCCGGCCCGGGCGCCTCAAGTTCCCCGGACTGATCGTCGATGTGGGTCGCCACGAGGTGTTGCGCGACGGCAAGCCGGTCACCCTGACCCCGACCGAGTTCGACCTCCTCGCCCTCCTCTCGGCCTCGCCGGGGCGGGTCATCTCGCGCTCCGAGATGATCCAGAAGGTGTGGGGCCAGGGCGCCGATCTCGACCTCCGCTCGGTCGACGCTCACGTGTACCGGCTGCGCCGGAAGATCGAGCCGGAGGGCCCGCGCCCGACCTACATCCACGCCGTCCCCGGCATCGGGTACAGGTTCGAGCGGCGGGGCCTCAACGAGCGCCTGGCCAAGGCCCAGGAAGTAACCCCGGAGTCCAACGGGCTGCTGCCGGTCGCCGGCCAGAGCTGATCGCGTCCTTGGGGGGCCCCCCGGAAGCGGGGAGGCACCGGAAGACGCAACCCGGGACGCTCAGCCGGCGTCCATCCGCGGGGGCGTCACCAGGACCGAGAGGCCGGCATGGACCGCCCCCACGCCCCGGGCGCCACCGGCTCCGGGCTCAGCCGAGACCGCTGTGGTGACGGCGCGGAGCGCGACGGTGGTGGCCCTCGGGCTGCTGGAGCACCCACTGGCCCCGCTCGTTGAGCTCCGCCGGCCGAGCGTCGACCAGCTGATTGGTCAGGAGCGAGAGGGTCCTGCCCTGAGGCAGAGC
>JBEKAP010000061.1:0-10427 GCA_050015875.1 Candidatus Dormibacteria bacterium
GGCGACCCAGCGCGGGCTCGAGATGCTGGGCCGGGCCGGGGGCATCCGGGCCGACTCCGATCCCGAATGGCGCCCCTTCCAGGTCCTCGCGGTCGTGCTCGGTCCGCTGCTCTTGGAGCCGGTGATGCAGCGCCACCTCGGCGAGCCCGCCTACGCCCCGGACGTGGTGCGCCGGCGCACCGCCGCCAACCTAGACGTCCTCTCGCGCGGGCTGTTCACCCCCGCCGCGGAAGGGCACGAGGCGCCGACGCCCTGACAGAGGCCAGGCCACCTGCGATACCGGACCGCGGGTGATCAGCTCGGTGGCAGGCCCAGGGCAGCGCGGACGACGTCGCCCTGCGCGATGGCAGCGGCACCGTCCGACAGCGTTTTGGCGTCCCAAACGGCCTCGGTGCTCGAGGTCTGCGAGCCGAGCGAATTGAGGTCCGAGACGACGGCGTTGTCATCGGACACCAGGGTGGCGATGTCCGTGGCCGCCGTGCCGGTCGCGCCGATGCCCTGGATGGTGCTGTCGAAAGTCGTCAGCACGCCGGCATACGCCGACCCCTGGGACGTGAGACCGAGGACGTTGCCGTCCGCGGCCACGAGGTCCGCCTTCCACGTCGTGTACGCCGAGTCGACGGCCGCGGTGGCGGAGAGATACGCCTGGCCAACCTGGGCGGTGGACGCCGGGCTGGCCGTCGATGCCGGTGTGGTCTTGGCCGCCGCGCTGGAGGACGAGGCCGACGATCCGCCGCAGCCGACCGCCATCACGGCGAGAGCCGCCGATGCCAGCACCGTGATGTGTGTCGCCTTCATCGCCCGCCTCCAAGACTTCTCGCTGTGGCGCCACGTGAAAGTGCGCCCATCGCCCCTTCGCCGGCGCCACATGGTACCCGGTCCCGAGCGGACGTCGCCAGACGCCAGGAGCCGCCGGGCGGAGGCCGGAGCAGGGCGGACCAACGCCCCTGGCCCCTGCCCGCCCGGGTCCCCACCCCCGACCCTGGTAGTGTCCAAAGTCAGTGGGCATCACCCTGCCGATCGCGCTCTTCTTCGGGATACTCCAGGGCGCCAGCGAGTTGTTCCCCGTCTCCTCGCTCGGCCACGCCGTGGTCGTCCCGCCCCTCTTCGGCATCGGGGTGCGGGAGAGCAACGCCGATTTCCTCCCCTTCCTGGTGCTGCTCCACATCGGGACCGCCACCGCCCTGCTCTGCCTGTACTGGCGGGAGTGGGTTCGGATCGTGGTCGGGTTTGTCCGCAGCGTGGTCACCGGCCAGGTGGGCGGCGGGGACGCTCGACTGGCCTGGCTGCTCGTGGTCGGCACCATCCCGGCGGGGCTGGTCGGGTTCGTCTTCCAGACGCCGCTCCAGGCCAACTTCGGCAATCCGCGGCTCGCCGCCGGGCTGCTGATCGTCAATGGCGCCATGCTGCTCGGGGCGGAGCTGCTCCGGCGGCGCACCGAGCGGCGCGCCGGGATCGCCCATCGCGACCCCACAGCGGAGGCCAAGCAATTCCGCACCATCGAGGAGATGGGCTTTGGCCGCGCGGCGCTGATCGGCGCCTGCCAGATCGTCGCCCTCTTTCCCGGCATGTCGCGCTCGGGATCGACCATGGCCGGCGGCCTGATCGCCGGCCTCCGTCACGAGGAGGCGGTCCGCTTCTCCTTCCTGCTCGCCACCCCCATCATCCTGGCCGCGGGAATCCTCGAGGTCCCGTCGCTCGGCGGCACCGCCAACCTCGGGCCCATGCTCGTGGGCGGGGTGGCGGCGGGCCTCACCGCCTACGCCAGTGCCCGCTTCCTGGTCCGGTACTTCCGGGTGGGCCGCCTCGACCCGTACGCGTATTACTGCGCCGGGCTGGGAGTGCTCGGCCTGATCCTGCTCCACTAGCGCCTGCGGAAAGACCACCTCATGCCCGGCGTCCGGACCGGCCCGGACGCCAAGATGTGCGCCGTGAAGCGAACCGACTCCATCACCGGCCAGCTCTCGGAGGCCCTGGAACTGCTGCGCGGACGGCTGGAGGGGCCCCTGCTGCATGCCCTCAAGGCCGCGGTCGCATCCGGGTTCTCCTGGTTCGTGGCCGCCAACCTGCTCGGCAACCAGATCCCCGTCTTTGCCCCGCTGGCGGCGGTGCTCACCGTCCAGGTGACCATCTGGCAATCGGTCTCCCGCGGGCTGCAACGGGTCGCCGGCGTGGTGGTCGGAGTGCTGGTGGCGAGCGTCTTCGCCCACGTGGCCGGCATCCACGCCTGGTCGATCGCAGTCGTGATCTTCGTGTCGCTGCTGCTGGGCCGGGCGATGCGTCTGGGCACCCAGGGGGCGATCCAGGTCCCCATCAGCGCTCTGCTGGTGCTGGTGCTCGGCGCGACCACCGGGGGGTACGGCTTCGACCGGGTCCTCGACACGGCGATCGGCGCCGCCTGCGGCATCCTCGTGAACCTGGCCGTCTTCCCCCGGATCCACCTCGGCGAGGCCAGCGCTCGAATCCAAGCGCTCGCCGATGGGCTGGGCTCGCTCGTGAGGGGCGTCGCCGCCTGGGTGGAGCGCACGGATGCGACATCGCGCGACCCGGCCGGTCACCCGGCCCCGAGCGGCCCGGTCGACGATGAGGTCGCGAACACCGGGCCGGAGCAGCCGGACACGCTGCTCGTGACGGCGCGGCTGCTCAGCGAGCAGGTCCAGGGGGCCGCCCGGGCCGTCAGCAACGCCGAGGAGTCGTGGCGGTGGCACCCCGCGGGCCGGCGCCAGCGGCAGGCGGTCGAGAAGCTCCACGCGGCGGTGCCGGTCCTGGAGATGGTCGAGCGGCAGGTGCGCGGCATCGCCCGGACCGCAGCCGAGGCTGGAGCGACCTGGGACCTGCCCGCACCCGCGGCGTCGGCGCTCGCGCGGCTGCTGCTCCAGGTCGCCTCCGAGCTGGAGGGCTGGTGGCCACCCGATCAGGTGGGCGGCGATACGGGGCCGGCCCCCCGCCGAGAGCCGCTCCCTGCCGACCGGGACGGCCTGTACGAGTCCGTCCTCGACGCCCTCCGCGGCTCGGGACCGAACCCCCATGCGGCGGCTGCCGCGGCCGCCATCGCGGTGGACGCCCGCCGCATCCGGGAGGAGCTGAACGCGACGCCCACCTCCCCGCTCGAGACCCCTGGCTGGCGATCCCTCTTCGGGTAGCACGCCCCTGTCGTCGGGTGGCCCGCCCCCTGACGGCGCGGACCGGCGACCCGTCGCCTGCCCGGCAACCGGGCGTGTGCCCGGCACCGGCGACTGGCCACTTGCATTTTGAACTATCGCGATATATCGTTGGCATATCGCAACACCCCTTCATCCGAGGCATACCCGTCCATGAACGACACGACCGCCGCTGATTCCTTCTTCCAGTTCGACGCGGAGCCCTGGGCCCGGGCCGCCCACCGTTTCGCAGCCCGGGCGCGGGGCCGCTCCGGCTTCGAGGCCGGCAGCGAGGAGGTGCCGCCGCCCTTCGCCTGGGGCCACCGCCGGGGTGGCTTCGGGGGTCCCCGCGGTCCACGCTCCCCGCTCTTCAACAGCTTCTTCGGCGCGGGCCCCGGCCGTGGGCCACGGGCGCGCCGCGGCGACGTGCGCGCCGCCATCCTGGCGCTCCTCCGCGAGCAGCCGCGCAACGGATACCAGATCATCCAGGAGATCGAGAGGCGCAGCGGTGGCCTCTGGCGGCCGAGCGCCGGCTCGGTGTACCCCGCCCTCCAGCTGCTCGAGGACGAGGGCCTGATCGAGGGCGTGGAGGACGGCGGTCGGCGCGAGCTGCGGCTCACCGAGGCGGGGCGCGCGTATGCCGACGAGCACCCCGACGAGCTGGCGGCCCCGTGGGCCACCGTCGCCGACTCCCTCGACCAGGATGCCCGCTCGCTCTTCGAGATCGTCGGCGCCGTCGCCGCCGCCACCGTCCAGGTCGGGCAGGCCGGGAATGCCACGCAGGTCGCCAGGGCCCGCCAGCTCCTCTCCGAGACCCGCAAGGCGCTGTACCGGATCCTCGCCGAGGAGGACGCCCCGGAGCCGGAGGCGTGATCTCCCACTCGAGGCCTCTCCCCCGCCCGGAGCGGGCCGCACCACTGCACTCGCGCAACCGGATGGGTAAGCTTCGAGCCGCGCAACGCCGGTCCCCGGTGCACAAGCACTAGGGAACTTTCGACCACCTGCATCTCGTGGACCGGCGGAGAGGGGGGCAGCATGAGAGGCGTGATAAAGGCATTCCGGGTGCTTGGAGCGATCGTCGCCGGGGTCGTGGCCCTCGGTGCGGGACAGGCGCTGGCCGCCGGGCTCACCGCCTCCGGGCCGGACCTGGGCAGCGGGCAGCAGGTGATCTCCGCCTGCACCCCGGACACCCTGCTGGTCGGCTACACCACGGCGTACTCCCCCTCGGTCGGAGGCGGCGGCGGTTACGCCGTCACCGACGTGACTGTCAGCGATACCGCCCCGACCCCGGACCTGACGGCGTGCGCCGGCCAGCCCTACCGGGTGACCCTGCTCGGAGTGGGCGGCACCCCCCTCGGAGAGGTGACCGGCACCGTGCCGAGCCAATCGACGAGCTTCTCCCCCGCCACCGGGTTCGCCTCCCCTCCGGCCGCCTCGGCCGTGACCGGGGTCTCACTGGTCCTGGGCGGGTAGCCGGCGGCCCGCTCCGAATCGGAGCGAGCGTGACCGTCGATCCCGGGCCACGCGGTCTGAGATCTGGTTGACGGAGGCGTGATCGCCGTTACCCGGATGGTGGACCGGTGACGGCGCCGAACCGAGCCTCTGACGCGCTGGAGGCGCCAAATGGTGCAGATGCACTATGGCGAGGTGAGGCGCCTGTCCTGACCGGCAGGTGCGACAGACCATGGTTCACCAACCTGCCACCGGCAGGGTCGAGGAGCGAGGAAGGACATGAAACGGATCATCGGAGTAGCCGTCGCAGGCGTCATCGCCTTCAGCGGTGTCTACGCCCTGGCGGCCAGCCTCAGCGTCACCAGCAACAACCTGGGCGCGGGGACCTCGGTGGTCGCCTCGTGCACGACCGACACCCTCACCGTCACCTACGGGACGCTCGCCTACTCGACGACCATCCCCGGGTACACGGTTTCGGCCCTCACCATCAAGGACAACACCGCAGTCCCGGCCTGGACCACCTGCAATTCCGAGGCCTACCGGGTCACCCTCTACGGGGCCGGCAACACCTCGCTGGGTGAGGTCACCGGCACCGTGAGCGGTGTCGCCAACACCACCGGCAGCAGCTTCACCACCGCGACCTTCGGGACGGCGGTCAACGCCAACCTGATCACCGGCGTCGCGGTCGTCATCGGCGGCTAGCAGCCGCTCGGCGTCGCCCCTTTCACGGGCCTCGCGGTTCACGGAACCGCGGGGCCCGCTCTCTTTTCCGGGGGTCGCGGAACCGGCAGCCCCTCTCCCATCGGCGGCCACGGGGTCCGACCTCGAGGTGATCGCGTCGTGACCGGCGTCACCGGGGTGGTGACGCGGTAACGCCCGCAATGCGAGTGTCTAACGCCCTCTACGCACCGGATGGTGCAGATGCACTATGGGTCAGTGGCCAGCCTGGGCCAGACGACCCGGGGCGCCGGCCCTCCACCCAAACCTCAGATCAGCGGAGCGAAGTCCACCATGAAGCGAATCGTCGGGATCATCGTCGCAGGAGTCATCGCCTTCAGCGGCGTCTACGCCCTGGCCGCCAGCCTGAGCGTCACCAGCAACAATCTGGGTGCCGGGACGGCCACCGTGGCAGCCTGCCAGAGCGCGACCCTCAACGCCACCTACGCGCCGCTGGCCTACACGGCCGGTACCGGCTACACCGCCGCGACCGTGACCGTCACCAACGTCCAGAGCACCTGCTACAACGTCCCCTACCGGGTCACCCTCTACGGAGCCGGGGGCACCTCCCTCGGTGAGGCGACCGGAACCACCCCGGCCACCGGGACCTTCGCCGCAGCCTTCACGGCCGTCAGCGCGGCCTCTGTGACGGGCGTGGCGGTCGTCCTGGGCGGCTGATAATCTCGTTTCGCTCCGCCAGCGGGTCCTGCGGTCCATGCACCGCAGGGCCCGCCGGCCATTTCCTCCGATGAGGTTGAGATGCCAAGGTCCCGCGTGATCGCCCGCTTCCTCGCCACCATCGTGCTGGTGGCGGCGGGGATGGCCGTGATCGGTCGCGCCGCGGGCCTCGCCGCGACATCCGACCACATCGGGGCCGGGGTGATCGCCACCCCGGTCTGCACCTCGACCGGAGTGACCGTGCTGGAGACGGTCACCACCACCTACGTCACCGGGCTGACGCTCAGCAACATCCCGTCCGCCTGCGGCGGCGCCACCATCCAGGTCACCATCGCCGAGGGCGCGGTCAGCTACTCGCCGGCCAGCCAGACGGTGGCGGCAGGAGGCGGCACGGTGACCGAGGCCATCCCGTCCGGCGACATCCCGGTGACCGATCAGGCGCAGGTCGACATCGTGATGGAAGGGCCATGAAGCTGCGCTATGGGCTGGTCTTCGTCGCCGCGGCGCTGGTCACCATCCCCACGGCGTCCGCCGCCAGCCTGAGCATCGCCTCCCAGCACCTGACCCCGGTCCGGACCTGCGTGCTGAGCGGATACCCGAGCACCGAGACGATCGAGCCGGACTCGTACGTCTCCCAGGGAGCGGCCGGCACCAACTACGGCACTCAGACCTATCTGTACGCCCAGACCGGGAACGGTGCCAACATGCGCCCCTACCTCAGCTTCGCGCTGCCCACCTGCACGCCCGCGATCCCTTCCACCGCAACCGTGACCAGCGCCGTCCTCCGCCTCTACGCGTACACCGTCGCCACCACCTGCCGCACCTACGACGTGTTCCGGGTGGGAGTGGGCGGCACCACCTACTGGCCGGCCTCGCTGACCTGGACGGCGGCCGCGATCGACTGGACCAACCAGCCCGCCGGGACGACCATCAACAACCCGCCCGCGGCGGAGGCGACCGCCTCGGAGAATGTCGGTACCGGTTGCACCACCGGCATCGCGGCCGCTGGCTACGCCAGCTGGAGCGTCACCAGTGATGTCCAGGCCTTCGTGAACGGAACCGACACCAACGACGGCTGGATGATCCGTGACGCAACCGAGGGCAACGCGACCACCTACCACACCTACTTCCGATCGGAGAACGACAACAGCGCCACCCAGGACCCGCAGCTCGTGATCACCTACGTCGACGTGCCCTGATGAGCGCCGGCACCGGCGCCGGCCCGCCCGGGGGCCTGCGTCCGTGGCATGAGCTGCGGGCCACCGTCGGCGCCCTGAGCGAGCTCGGCGCCGTCCTCGACCCGCTCCGTCCGATCCTCTCGGCGTTTCGCGGCCGCACCGCTCGGGACCGGGTCGCGGTGGCGGCCCCGGCGGCCCCGGCCACGCGATCGCCGCGGACCCGGTCGGCGGCGCCGGCCCGGGTGGAGGTCCAGCGAGCCGCGATCGCCGCCCCTGCTCCGGCCGCCCTGACCGTCGGTGGGCGCGTCGCCGAGATGCTCCGCTCGCTCCGCAGGCCGGTCAACATCGCCTTCGCCGTGGTGCTGATCGCCGTGGTGTCGGTGTGGTGGGCGGCCCTGCGGCCCACCTCCTGGTTCGGCGGCTCGGCCACCTTCATCACCGTCAAGGGGATCTCGATGCTGCCCACCCTGAAGACCGGCGATTTCGTGCTCGCCGAGGCTCAGACCAGCTACCGGGTCGGGGACCTGGTCGTCTACCGGGTGCCGCGCGGCCAGATCGGGGCCGGCGACGACCTCATCCACCGGATCGTGGGTGGCAACGCGACAACCGGGTTCACCCTCAAGGGTGACAACAACCCCGCCCCCGACCCCTGGACGGTGCCGAGGAGCGACATCCTCGGCAAGGAGGCCGTGGTCATCCCCGGGTTCGGCAGCTCGCTCCTCGTCCTGCGCAGCCCGTTCTTCGCGGGCATGGTCGCGGCCGTCGTCGCGATGTGGCTGGTGATCAGCCCGCCCGGCTGGATGCGGCGCCGCAGGCCGGCGGCTCCCGCCACCGACCAATCCCCGCCGGCTGAGCCCGAGCCCTGACAGGGGCCGCTGACCGGGGGCTTTCAGCGAGCCCCGGCTAACTCTGCCGCCCGCCGACGTCAGGCGGAGACGGCGGCGGGACCACGCGGGGAAGCACCGGGCCTCCCCGCCGGGTACGTCCCGGGAGAGCGAGCAGGGCCAGCAGCGCCGCGGCCACGGAGACCAGGGCTCCGGTCACGAGGGCCAGGTCCATGCCGCTCACGAAGGCGGCCCGGGCCCACCCAGCGAGCATCTCGCCCATCGTCCCGCCCTCGCGAGCCGCGAACTCCAGGGCGCCGCCCACCGAGCCGAGGATGGTGTCGTTCATGGTGGCCGAGAGGTGGTACGGGGCGAGCGCGGCGGTCATCCGGCCCTGGTACCGCGTCGACAGCTGGCTACCGATGACCGCCACACCGAGAGCGCCTCCGATCTGCAGGAAGGCACTGTTGGTGGCGGCCCCGATCCCGGTGTGGTCGGCGGGCAGCGTCCCCATGACCGCCGACGTGGTCGAGGGGATGACCAGGGCGGCGCCGACACCCAGCATGATCATCCCGGCCAGGGTCCCCACATAGGTGGTGGCCACCGTGGCCGCGCCGATCTGCCAGAGGCCCCCGGCGATCAGCAGCAGCCCCGCCCCCACCACCACCCTGGTGCCGAACGCGCGATCCAGCAGGCTCGCGAAGGGGGCGACCAGGATGATCGACCCAGCCGCGGGCAGCAGCCGGATGCCGGTCTCGAGGGCGGTGTATCCCAGGTCGAACTGGAGGAACTGGGTCAGGATGAAGAGGGCGCCGAAGAGCCCGAACATCACCATGCTCACCGACAGCACGGCCCCCGAGAACTCGCGGTTGCGGAAGAAGCTGAGCCGGAGCATGGGCTGGGAGGCGAAGCGCTCCCACACCGCGAAGCAGACGAGCACTCCGACGCCGGCGCTGCCGGCGCCGATCACCGTGGGCGACGCCCACCCGTGCACAGGGGCGTCGATGATCGCCCAGAGCAGAAACCCGAGGCCGGAGATGGAGAGCAGCGCCCCGAGCAGGTCCGGCCGGCCCGCCCGCGGGTTCCTCGAGTTGGGGATGAACGGGAAGGCGAGGCCCAGGGCGACCGCGGCGATGGGGACGTTGATCAGGAAGACCGAGCCCCAGCCGAAGTGCGCGAGCAGCAGGCCACCGATGATCGGGCCCAGGGCGACCCCGGCTCCGGTGGTCGCCGCCCAGATGCCGAAGGCCCGCTGGCGCTCCCGGGTCTCTGTGTACATGCTGGTGATGAGCGCGAGCGTCGAGGGCATGATCAGCGCCCCCCCCACGCCCATGCTCGCCCGGGCGGCGATGAGCATCCCCACCGACCCCGAGAAGGCGGCCCAGACCGAGCAGCCGCCAAAGCCGACGAGCCCCGCGACGAACGCCCATTTCCGGCCGAAGCGGTCGGCGATGCTGCCGGAGACGAGCAGCAGGCCGGCGAAGACCAGGACGTAGGCGTCCACGATCCACTGCAGGTCGGTCGAGGTGGCACCCAGGTCCCGCACCAGGGTCGGGAGGGCGACGTTCAGGACGGTGTTGTCGAGGGTGACGATGAGGAGGGACAGGCAGAGGACCCCCAGCGCCAGCCAGCGTCGGGTCGGATGCATCGGCGACGGCGTCGCGCCACGACCCTGGATCTCATCCCTCTGTCCCCGGGCTTCGGCCACTCGGTTCGCAACGCTCACGTTCGGCATCTCTCATTAACGCAGTTGAGCTTGCGTTAGTATACGTGGTCCCCGCCGCTAACGCAAGTGTTGTGGCGATAAGGCACAAGTAACGCAAGGCGAGTAGCGATAACATGGCCACCATGGAGGAGACGGCCGCGCGCCAGCCGGTGCGGAGGACAGGCGGTAGGAGTGCGCGGGTCCGCGCAGCGGTCATCGACGCCACCCTGACCGCCCTCCTCACCCGCGGCCTCGACGACCTCTCGATCACCGAGATCGCCCAGCAGGCCGGGGTTCACCCCACGACCATCTACCGCCGTTGGGGCAGCCGGTCGAACCTGGCACTGGACGCGGTGCTGAGCGGGACCGAGGCGGAGATCCTGCCCCCGGACACGGGCTCCCTGCGCGGCGACCTGCTCGCCGTCATCCGGGGGATATTCCCCTTCCTCCGCACCCCCCTGGGCGAGCTGCTGGTGCGCCTCGCCCTGCGCCGCGACCTCCCCGAGTACGAGGCCGCACGGGCGGGATACTGGGCTCAGCGGTTCCGGACCGGAGCCGATCTGTTCGAGCGGGCCAGGGCCCGCGGCGAGCTGCGCGCCGACGTGGACCCCGTCCTCGCCCTGGAGACGCTGGTCGGCCCGATGTACGTGCGCATGCTGATGACCGGGGAGCCCCTCGACGACGCCCTGCTGGTGCGCTGCGTGGACCTCGTCCTGGACGGGATCGCCGCCCG
>JBEKAP010000062.1:0-10368 GCA_050015875.1 Candidatus Dormibacteria bacterium
ATGGCACCCGGGGCAGAGGAGGTGATCGTCAGTCCGAGCGCCCCCAGGCGCTGGGTCACCCAGGTGTCGAGGGCAGCTGTGTCCAGGGCGGCTGCTTGAACCGGACTGTCGTAGCCGACCGAGGCGGTCGAGGCCTGCTCATCGCCGAGCGCATCCGATCCGTCAGACCCGCTGGGTCCTCCGAGGACAGGCTGGAAGCCGGATGGCGCCCCGACGTCGTCCAGGACCGAGACCAATTGGGCACCGGTGTACGGCGACGACGATCCGTTCAGGTTCTGAACCCCCAGCCAGGCGATGACGCCTGCGAACACGAGGGCGCCCGCCGCAGCCAGCATCCCCAGGAACGCCCACCACCTCCATCCCAGTCGCTGGCGAGGGGCAGGAGGGAGTTGATCGATTGAGCTCATCGATCGGAAGGATGCGCTTCATCGCTGCACCGTGAATCAGGGTTTTCCCGCGATCGAGGGGAGCCGGAAGGGAGACGCGGGGGTGCGTGCTGAGCGCAGGCTTGGCGCAGGCAGCAGCTGCAATGCTGCCGAGCAAAGGCCGCGGCAGGCCGGTCAGGGCCTGCCGACGGCCGAGCCGGAGCGAAGCACCACCCCGGTGGCTCCCGTTGATGCGGAGGCCCCGGCCAGCCGCGACCTCAGACGACGGTCAGCGGGGTCATCGGGCGGGGCGGCTCCGGGGCCGCGGCACCGCCGCTCAGCCCCTCGGGCAGCGGCTTCCCGGCGGCGAGCAGCTCGGCGTCCTCGGCGGCCACCGCGCGCAGCTCGGCGACCAGGATGTCGATGAGCTCCGCCTCGGGGAGCGAGGCCACCACCCGGCCGGACTTGAAGAGGGCACCCTTGTGCTTGCCCCCGGCGATGCCGATGTCGGCGTGCATCCCCTCGCCCGGGCCGTTGACGACGCAGCCCATGACCGAGACGGTGAGGGTCCGCCGGATGCCCTGCATGGCCTCCTCGACCCGCTTGACCATCGGGAACATGTCGATCTCGAGGCGGCCGCAGGTGGGGCAGGCGACCAGGTTGGGCCCGTGGGGCCTGTCCTCCAGGTTGGCCAGGATCTGCCTGGCGACCCTCACCTCCTCCTCCGGCGCGCCCACCAGCGAGACCCGGATCGTGTCGCCGATCCCCTCGGCGAGAAGGATGCCGATGCCCATGGCGCTCTTGAAGCTGCCGGTGTCGACCGGGCCGGCCTCGGTGAGGCCCAGATGGAGCGGGTAGCGGTTGCCCAGGGCGGCGAACTTGCGGTTGGCGGCCAGGTTGGTGGCCACGTCCGACGCCTTGAGGGACACCTTGATCTGATGGAAGTCCAGCTCCTCGAGGATGCGGATGTGGCCGAGGGCGGCCTCCACCATCAGCTCCGCGGTCTCGTCGACGCTGCCGCCGCGTCCGCGCTCCAGCCCCTTGCGGCCGGGGATGCTGCCGGCGTTCACCCCGATGCGCATCGGCACCCCGCGGTCCTTGGCCTCGCGGGCGATGTCGGCCACCTTGGCCGAATCGGTGATGTTGCCGGGGTTGAGGCGGAGGCAGGCGATCCCAGCCTCCAGCGCCTCCAGGGCGCGGGGGGCGTCGTAGTGGACGTCGGCGACGATCGGCACCGGTGAGCGCCGGACGATCTCGCGCAGCGCGCGCCCCGCCTCCGGGGTGTCACAGGTGACCCGAACGATGTCGGCACCCGCGACCGCCGCCCTCTCGATCTGGGCAAGCGTCCCGGTCACGTCCTCGGTCTGGGTCTTGGTCATGGTCTGGACCGAGATCGGGGCGGCCCCGCCGATCACGACCCCGCCCACGTTGATGGGGACGGTGCGGCGGCGGTTGGGAGGAGTCATCTCAGTGGACGCCTCCGGCGAGATGATTGATGTCGTTGATGGTGATGAGCACCACCAACAGGATAATCAAGAGGAAGCTGACGGCGATGGTGATCGCCTGGCCCTTGGGGTCGATCCGGCGCCGGATCACCGCCTCGATCGCGATGAAGAGCAGCCGGCCGCCATCCAGGAAGGGGATCGGCAGCACGTTGAAGAAGCCGAGCGCCAGGCTGATGAGGCCGATCAGGCTGAGGTACTGCACCCAGCCCTGCTGGACCGAGGTCCCGGCCGCGGCGGCGATGCCCACCGGCCCGGAGAACTGCTGGCTGGCCTGGGCGGGATGGACGAAGAGCTGGCCGATGACCTGCACCAGGGAGGAGGCGTAGGAGGGGATGGCGCCGAAGCCGTCCCGGAGCGCCGGGAAGAGCGCATCGCCGGGTATCTGCGCACCGTATCCGATGCGCCAGGCGGCCGTGGCGTACCCCTGCGGGCTGCCGTTGCCATCCCGCACGCCGGTGATCGCGACGCCGCTGAAGCTGTCGGCCCGGTCCCCCTCCACGAAGCCGCTCACCGTCACCGTGCCGGCGCCCAGGAGCGGAGCGGCCGGGCCCGGCGAGAAGCCGAGGGTCGAGGTGGGTCCGCCGCCGAGGATCGTCGCGGGGTCCCCGGTGCCGGGCGAGTGGCCGTCCACGCCGGTCACCACCAGCGCGGCGTCGGCCAGCTTGCTCGGGAAGGTGCCGGGCTGGCCGAAGCTGTACACGACCAGCTCAGGGGTGACGGTGGCCGTGTGGTCCGTGCCGTCCGTCCCCTGGTAGAGCACCGCGATGGGCCGGCCGTCGCTCCGCTGCACGGCGGCATAGAAGTCGCTGTCCGTCGCGGCCGTCGACGCGTAGCTGATGGTCGCCCCGCCGACGCTCAGGATGACGTCGCCGTCGACCAGCCCGGCCCGGGCGGTCGGCTCCCCCGACGGCACGAAGGAGGGGCTCGGCTGTGCAGCCACCACGGTCAGGCAGAGGGCGCCGAAGACGAGGTTGAAGATGACCCCTGCGGCGATCGTCGCCAGCCGGCGCGGGATGGTGGCGCGGTAGAAGTTGCGCTCGCCGGCGTCCGCCTCCCCCTCCAGACCGAGCATCCCCGGCATGCGCACGAATCCGCCCACGGGGAGTGCCCGGATGCCGTACTCGGTGTCGCCCCGTGTGAAGCTCACCACCCGGGGGCCGAAGCCCACGAAGAACTCGTCGACCCGTATCCCGGAGAGCTTGGCGAGGACGTAGTGACCGCCCTCGTGGACCACCACCACGATGGTGATCAGGACCAGGAAGGCGACGACGGCGATGAGGAAGCCGATCACGCCGCTCCCGATGGCCCCGGACCGGCCGGGGCGGCACCCGCCGGCAGCGCGAGCGAGTGGGCGACCCGCCGGCGTGCCCACCCGTCGGCGTCGAGGACATCGTCCAGCGAGGGATCGGGTATCAGCGGCGCCGCCTCCACCGCCTCGCCCACCAGGGCGGTGATCTGGTCGAAGCGGCAGGCGCCGCGCAGGAAGGCGTCGACGCAGACCTCGTTGGCCGCGTTGAGGACGGCGGGCACGACGCCACCCCGCTCGCCCGCGCGCCGGGCCAGACCGAGGGCGGGGAAGCGCCGGGGGTCGACCGGCAGGAAGTGGAGCGGCGAGACCGCGGGGAGGTCGGCCGCCGGAGCGATCCCGGGGAGCCGCTCGCCGTCGGCGAGCGCCAGGGCGATGGGCACGCGCATGTCCGGGGCGCCGATCTGGGCCTTGGTGGCGCCGTCTCGGAACTCGACCATCGAATGCACCACCGAGCTGGGGTGGATCACCACGTCGATGCGTGGGTAGTCCACGTCGAAGAGGAAGTGAGCCTCGATGACCTCGAGCCCCTTGTTCATCATGGTGGCGCAGTCGATGGTGATCTTCGGCCCCATGTTCCAGGTGGGATGCCGGAGCGCCTCCTCCGGAGTGGCCGCGGCGAGGGTCGCCGGGTCGCGATCGCGGAATGGTCCCCCGCTGGCCGTCAGGATCAGCCGGCTGACGCTCGCCGGGTCCTCACCTCGGAGGCACTGCCAGAGGGCGGAGTGCTCGCTGTCGATGGGCAGGAGCCGGGAGCCCGACCGGCGCGAACGGGCGCGCACGATCTCGCCGGCCATGACCAGCACCTCCTTGGTGGCGGTGGCCACGGTGGTCCCGGCGTCGATGGCGGCGAGCGTCGGCCGGAGCGCCGCGGCGCCGGTGATGGCCACGCAGACGACATCGGCGGGCATGGCGGCCAGCTCGCAGGCCGCCTCGAGGCCGACCCCCCAGCTCGAGGGGACCTCCACTCCCGGATCGGGGCCGACCACCGCCACCCGGGCGCCCGGGAAGCGCTCGGCCAGCGCCTGCAGGCCGGCGACGCGGCGTCCCGCCACCATCCCCACCACCTGGAAGCGAGCCGGGAAGCGGGCGATCACGTCCACCGCCTGGCGGCCGATCGAGCCTGTGGCACCGAGGAGGACGACCCGGCGAGGAGCCGGGGAGGAGGTTTGGGCGTCCATGGAGCCGGTGGGGTCCTCCGGGATGTGGTGCGGCGAATGTTCTGGGACGGCGGTGCGGCCTGCCGGGCTCACCGGAAGGAGATCAGCACCAGGAGGCAATATACGGCCGGCCCGGCGAGGAGGAGGCCGTCGAGGCGGTCGAGCAGTCCGCCGTGACCCGGGATCAGCCGCCCCGAGTCCTTGACCCCCGCCTGCCGCTTGAGCGCGGACTCGGCGAGGTCCCCCCCCTCGGCGGCGATGGCGATCAGCAGCCCCATGCCCACGGCCACGACGGGGTTTAGGGAGATCACGAGAGGTCCGGCGATGCCGGCGACCAGCATCGCGCCCACGGCGCCTCCCACCGCCCCCTCGACCGACTTCCGCGGGGAGATCGAGGGGAAGAAGCGGTGCCGCCCCAGGGCGTGGCCGGTGAAGTACGCCAGGGTGTCGGTGGCGACCACCGCCCCCACCACGATCGCGACCAGGCCGAGCCGAGCATCCGGGGCGGCGCCCGGCCAGTGGTCGAGGCCGAGCAGGCTGCCGAGCCCGACCCCCACGTAGAGGGCGCCGCCGAGCCCGGCGGCCGACCCCTCCCAGGGGGAGTGGAGGAGCACCCCGGCGATCATCCCGGCGGCGAGGGCAGCCGGGAGGATCACGTCCAGATCGCCCCCGGCCCCGGGGAGGACCGCCCGCTCCGCCAGCCAGACGCCGAGGGCGATGACGAGCCAGCGCGGAGCGGGGACGGGGCAGCGGGCGAGCAGTCCGGCGAGCTCCCAGGCGCCGAGCGCCGCCGCCGCCCCGACCAGCAGGTCGAGCGGGATGCCGCCGAGGTAGATCATGCCCGCGACCAGCACGACGAGGACGGCGCTGGAGGCCACCCGCGGGAGCAGATTCATGCGCCGCGCGGGGAGGGCCCCGGCCGCCGCCGGCGCCCCCTCCGCCTCCGCCGGGGCGCCCGCCATCGGGACGGCGCCGATCGCACCGGGCGCCGGGGGAGTGCTCATCCCGCCGGGGTGGCGAGCGCCGTGCCCAGATCGGCACCGGCGGGATCCACCACCTGCCCGAAGGTCCTGCGCCGCGAGCCGAAATCGCCGAGCGCGACCTTCAGATCGCCGGGCCCGAAGTCCGGCCAGAGGGCGTCGGTCACGTGAAGCTCGGCGTAGGCCCCCTGCCAGAGCAGGAAGTTGCTCACCCGGAGCTCGCCGGCGGTACGGATGATCAGGTCCGGATCCGGCAGCCCGGAGGTGTAGAGGGCCGCGGAGAGGGTCTGCTCGTCCAGGGTGCGCAGGTCCACACCCCGGGTGGCCAGCTCGCGGATCGCCTCGACCAGCTCGCTGCGTCCCCCGTAGTTGATGGCCACATTGAGGATGTTGGCGCCGTTGTGGGCGGTCAGAGCCTCGCAGTCGTCCACCTTGCGCCGGAGACGAGGGCTCAGCTTGGCGCGGTCACCGATGACTCGGAGCTGCACCCCCTTGGCGTCCAGCTCCTCCACCTCGCTGTCCATCGTCTCCTCGAAGAGCCGCATCAGCGAGCTCACCTCGCCCCGGGGGCGCTGCCAGTTCTCGGTGCTGAAGGCGTAGAGGGTGAGAATGTGGACGCCGGCGTCGTTGCAGGCCTCCATCACCCGCCGGATCGCCCGGACACCGGCGCGATGACCGGCGGCGCGCGGCAGGTGCCGGCGCTTGGCCCAGCGACCGTTGCCGTCCATGATGATGCCGATGTGACGCGGCAGCTCCGGGCGGGCCGGTGCCGGGATGGCGGTGGGGGGCGGTGGTCGGAGCATGCCTCTCGTGGGGGAACGGCTGCGGACAGGAGACCGTCTCGGTGCGCTGACGCTAGTGTCCCACGCTCCGCCGCGGGCCGCCGGGCCGTGCGTGCGCAACCGGGAAGGCCGAGACCCTAGACCTCCAGGATCTCCGCCTCCTTCTTCTTGACGACGTCGTCGACCTTGGTGACGAACTGATCGGTGATCCGCTGCACCTGGCCGAGCGAGCGCTCCAGCTCGTCGCGGCTCAGATGACCGTCCTTCTCGACCTTGCGGAGGTGCTCGACCTCGTCGCGGCGGATGTTCCGCACCGCCACCCTGGCCTCCTCGGCGCGGCGCGCGCAGAGCTTGCTCAGCTCATGCCGGCGCTCCTCGGTCAGCTGGGGTATCACGATCCGGATCAGCTGGCCGTCGTTGCTCGGGGTGAGCCCGAGATCGGAGCGCTGGATCGCCTTCTCGATGGCCGGGATGGAGGCGCGGTCGTAGGGGCGGATCACGAGCAGGCGGGCCTCCGGGGTGGAGACGCCGGCCAGGGACTGCAGGGGGGTGGGGACCCCGTAGGCCTCGACCTGCAACCGGTCCACGAGCGAGGGGCTGGCCCGGCCGGTCCGGATGCTGGACAGCTCCTTGTGGAGTGCCTCGACGCTCTTCTCCATCCGGATCTCGGCGTCGACAAGCCGCTCCTCGATCTGGGCGAGGGCCTCCTCGGACTTGGTCGGCTCGGTCATTTGGTCACCTCCGCGTCGACGCGGGTGCCGACCGGCTCCCCGAGGATCACCCGCTCCAGGTTCCCCTCGGCGTGTAGGTCGAACACGATGATCGGCATCTTGTTGTCCATGCACAGGGTGAGCGCGGTGTTGTCCATGACGGTCAGGCCCCTGGTCAGCACCTCGAGATACGACAGATGGGTGAATCTGGTCGCCGCGGGGTCCCGGATCGGGTCGGCGGTGTAGATGCCGTCGACCTGGGTCGCCTTGAGCAGAGCGTCGGCGCCGATCTCGGCGGCCCGGAGCGCCGCGGTGGTGTCGGTGGTGAAGAACGGGCTGCCGTGCCCGCCCGCGAGGATGACGACCCGGCCCTTCTCGAGATGGCGCACGGTCCGGAGCGGGATGAAGGGCTCGGCCACCTGCTGCATCGCGATCGCGCTCTGCACGCGGCACTGCATCCCCAGGCGCTCGATCGCGTCTCGGAGGCTCAGCGCGTTGATGACCGTGGCCAGCATCCCCATGTAGTCGCCGGTGACCCGGTTGATGCCGTGGCGGCTGATGTCGGTGCCCCGGACGATGTTTCCTCCGCCGACCACGATGGCGAGCTGGACCCCCCGCTCCACCACCCGCTGGATCTGCAGGGCGATCCGCTGGAGGGTCTCCATGTCGATGCCGTACGCCTCGCTGCCGACGAGCGCCTCACCGGAGAGCTTGAGGACGATGCGCGAGAACACCGGACGTAGCCCGTCCGAACCCACCGGCCCGGTCACGTCCACGTCGGCGGAGGCGGGGGTCACTTGCTCGCGGCTCCGTCTCCCTCCGAGGAGGTCTCCCCCACCCGGTAGCGGACGAAGCGGGCCACCGTGATGTTCTCGCCCAGCTTGGCGACCGCCTCCTGCACCAGCTCCTTGACCTTCTTCTTGTGCTTCTCGTCGCGGATCCAGGGCTGCTCGAGGAGGCAGACGCCGGCGTAGAAGGCGGCGAGCTTGCCCTCGACGATCTTCTCGACCATGGCCTCGGGCTTGTCCTCGACCTGGCTGCGGAAGACGCTCCGCTCACGCTCGACGATCTCCACCGGCACGTCCTCGGGACGGACGTACAGCGGCTCCGCCCCGGCGACCTGCAGGGCCAGCTCGCGGGCCAGACGCTTGAAGTCGTCGGTCTTGGCGACGAAATCGGATTCGCAGTTGACCTCGACCAGGACGCCGACCTTGGGGGGCATGCCGCCGACGGCGTGCAGATAGGCCTCGATCACGCCCTCATTGGTGCTGCGGCCGGCCTTGTGCTCGGCCTTGGCCGCCCCGGTCTGCCGGAGGCGGTCCTTGGCACGCTCGAAGTCACCCTCGCAGTCCACCAGGGCGCGCTTGCAGTCCATCATCCCGGCCCCGGTCACCTCCCGAAGCTTCATCACGAGGGCCGCTGGGATCTCAGCCATCAGGACGCCTCCGTCGTCGACGCGGGCACCGGCTCGGCGTTCCCAGCCTCTGCGGCCGCGGCCGCCGCCGCACTCTCACGCTCGGCCTCGGCGCGCACCGCGAGCGCGGCCGCGGCCTCGCTCTCGTCACGCTCGCGCAGCTCGCGCTCGCTGAGCAGCCGCTGCCCCTCCAGGATCGCGTCGGAGAGAGCGTTGACCATCAGCCGGCAGGAGCGGATGGCGTCGTCGTTGCCGGGGATGACGTGCTGGATCAGATCGGGATCGCAGTTGGTGTCGACCAGCGCGATGATCGGGATGCCCAGCTTGTTGGCCTCGTTGACGGCGAGCCGCTCCTTCTTGCAGTCGATGACGAAGAGGGCACCGGGCAGCCGCTTCATCTCGACCATGCCGGCGAAGCTGCGCTCCAGCCGCTCCAGGTCGTCCTTGTTGGCGTTGGCCTCCTTGCCGCTCATCCGCTCGAAATCGCCGCGCTCGTTCATGGCCCGAAGCTCGGTGAGCCGCTTGAGCTGGCGCTGGATCACCTGGAAGTTGGTGAGCATCCCGCCCATCCAGCGGTGGACGACGTATGGCTGGCCGGTCCGGGTGCAGGCCTCGACGATGGAGTCCTGCGCCTGCTTCTTGGTGCCGACGAAGAGCACCTTCTGCCCCCCGCCCACCAGGTCGCGGGCGTAGTCGCAGGCGTCGTCCAGCAGCTGCTGGGTCTTGGCCAGGTCGATGATGTGGACGCGGTCGCGCGACGTGAAGATGTAGTCGCGCATCTTGGGGTTCCACCGGCTGGTCTGGTGGCCGAAATGGACGCCGGCCTCGAGCAGCTGGCGGAGGGTTGCTGCCGGCACGGCGGCCTCCTTCCGGGTCTGGGTTGGCACCTCCGCCCGGGGTTGACCGCGGCGGCGACCCCGAGGGGCACCCGCCGTCGCGTGGACCGGGCGTGTGAAATCAGCCGAATTGTGCCACACGGCCTCCCGGCCGGTTGCGAACGGTCCCGGACCGGGCACCCGCCGTGATGTGGCTCCGCCGCCCCAGGCCCTCGATCAGGCGGGCGGCGCACCCGGACCGGCCGGCTCGGACGGACGCTCGCGCTCCGGTCCGGCCACGTCGCCCCCGGGCTCGACGGTGGACTCGGGGGCGCGCCGCACCGGCCGCAGCATCTCCGTGCCCTGAGCCCGCACCCGCCACCCCGGGATGGCCCGCCAGGCGACCCCGTCCCACCACTGGTTGCCGTCCGGGGAGCGCAGGGCTCCCGGAGGGGCGCTGATGTAGGCGTCCTGCCAGGAGGTGCCGTCGAACCACTCGCTGCGGTCGGCGGCGAGGGTCCCCACCGGGAGGTTCGGAGGCATGAGGACCGCCGGTGGGATCGGCGTACCAGGCGGCGGTGGGAAGGGAAGCATCCCCGGCGCGCTGGCCTCGGGAGCGCTCGCCCGGCCGGCGCCGGGTACCTGACCGGAGCGCAACCCGGGGCCGGAGAGGGTGGCCAGCTCGCCGGGGGGGCCGGCGATCCCCCGGTACTCGAGGACCCCCCCCATGCCCACCACGGCGGCGAAGGCGATCGAGGCCCAGAGCGCCCAGCCGGGGCTGATCGCCCCCATGTACCCGTAGGTGGGGACTCCCTCGAGCGGCCAGTAGAGGAGGAAGAGGACGACCTCCACCCCCGCCACCCCCACCCACGGCGATCGCCACCTCGGTGACCCGGGCACGATCCCACCCAGGCCGAGCTCGGGGACCTTCAGGACCAAGAACCAGCCCAACGAGACGAGCAGCACCACGCCGGGGAGGAGGCCGAAGCCCTCCCAGAGGCTGCCCGCCGCGGAGGAGCTCGACCCCGTGCAGAAGCTGGTCACGACCTGGCAGGTGAACGTGATCTGCACCCAGCCGCCCGCGAAGGAGAGGACGAAGAGGAGGAGCAGACCGCCGGCGATCAGGGCGTCGGTGGCGGTGAGGCGGCGCAGCAGGGGGCCGAGCCGGCGCAGGAGCGCACCGAGACGGAGCACGAGGGCACCGAGACGGGGCAGGAGCGCACCGAGGTCGATCTGCCGCCGGGGCCCGGACTGGGTGGAGGCGGGACCCGAGACCGGTTGCGGAGGTGCAGGGGGCGGCGCCGGCGGAGGGGCGGGTGGGCCGGACATGG
>JBEKAP010000063.1:0-10206 GCA_050015875.1 Candidatus Dormibacteria bacterium
GGATCAGCAGGGTGCGTCCCAGGGCGGCGGCCTCGACCTCCAACTGCTTCATGAGGCGCGCGCCGACACCCAGCCGCCGCGCGGAGCGATGGACCAGCATCTTCTGCACCTCGGCGCGGTGGGTGGCGTTGGATTGCCAGGAGAGCACCAGCTGCACGCAGCCCACCAGGCGCTCGTCGAGAAAGGCGGCCAGCACGACCCGGCGACCCAGATCCATCTCGTTGAGCACCCCGGCGAACCAGTCCCTGGCCTCGTAGTGGGCGAGCGGGGCGACGAAGCTCACCGATGCGCCCCCCTCCACGGAGTCGACCAGCAGATCGGCGAGGTCGTCGAGATGCCGGCGGGCGGAGAGGGCGTCGAGGCGGCGGATGACCACCTCGGGCCGGCGCCTGGCGGCGGGCTCGGGCACTGCAGTCACGGCAGAAGGTTACATGCCGGGTGAACGGATGCATCATCGACGCCATGCCGGAGGACAGCCGAGCCACCTATCGGGCGATGGTTCTCCGCGAGCGAGGCGCCCCCCTAGCCCTGGAGGCGCGTCCCGTGCCGGAGCCTCGCGGCCACCAGGTCGTGCTGCGGGTGGCGGCCTGTGCGGTCTGCCGCACCGATCTCCATGTGGTCGACGGCGAGCTGGACCGCGGTGTCCCCCCCATCGTGCTCGGGCACCAGGTGGTGGGCAGGGTGGTGTCGGCCGGCCCGGAGGCCGCGCTGCGGCTGGGTGAACGGGTGGGTGTGCCGTGGCTGGGGTCCAGCTGCGGCAGCTGCGAGCTGTGCTTCGCGGGACGCGAGAACCTCTGCGCCTCTGCCCGATTCACCGGCTGCGACGTCGATGGTGGTTTCGCCGAGCTGATCCTGGCCGACTCCCGCTTCTGCCTGCGCCTACCCGGCGCGTATCCGGACGTCGAAGCCGCGCCGCTGCTCTGCGGGGGTCTGATCGGCTTCCGCGCCCTCCGGATGGCGGGCGAGATCTCGCGTCTGGGCCTGTACGGCTTCGGCAGCGCCGCACACCTCATCGCGCAGGTGGCCCGGCATCGAGGCGCCGCGGTGTACGCCTTCACCCGAACCGGGGATCTCGCCGGCCAGGCGTTCGCTCGCAGCCTGGGGGCCACCTGGGCAGGGGAGAGCACCGGCGCGGCTCCCGAGCAACTCGACGCCGCCATCATCTTCGCCCCCGCCGGCGAGCTGGTGCCCCTGGCGCTGCGGGCGGTGCGGCCCGGGGGCACGGTCGTCTGCGCCGGCATCCACATGAGCGACATCCCGAGCTTCCCCTACTCGCTGCTCTGGGGGGAGCGCTCGCTCCGCTCGGTGGCCAACCTCACCCGCGAGGACGGTGCGGAGTTCATGGCGGAGGCGGAGGCGGTGCGGATCGAGGTCCTCACCGAGGTGCTTCCCCTGACCCAGGCCGATCGGGCCCTGGAGCTGGTCCGCACCGGTCGCGTTCGCGGCACCGCCGTGCTGATCCCGGACTGAGCCGGAGGGCACCGGTCCGAGCCCGGCGCCGCCCGCGCCGTGCGGGGGGCGGCGACCAGCTCCCGGGAGGTGTGGGATCCGGGAGAGCGGGTACAAATGTCCCCATGACCGAGCACAGCGCCGAGCTACTTCCGATCCTTCCCCTCGACGACGTCGTCGTCCTGCCCCACATGACCGTGACCGTCGCGGTCCAGGGGGAGGCCCAACGCGCCGCCATCGAGGCGGCCAACCAGGGCAACCGCCTGGTCCTCCTCGTCCCGCGCATCGACGGCAAGTTCGGCAGCGTCGGCACTGTCGCACGCGTCCAGGAGTCGGGCAAGCTCCCGACCGGGGCCGAGGTCTCGATCCTCACCGGGCAGTACCGCGCCCGTCTCGGCGCGGGTCAGGCGGACGTGGGCGGCGCCCTCTGGGTGCAGGTCGACCCCGCACCGGACGACGAGAGCCCCTCCGAGGCGGTGGTCGAATTGGCGCGCGAGTATCGCGCGCTGGTCGAGAGCCTCCTGGAGATCCGCGGCGCCAGCGGGGCCATCCAATTCCTCCGCGAAGCGCGCGCACCGGGGCACCTGGCCGACCTCTCCGGATACTCCCCCGACTTCAGCCTCGCCCAGAAGCTGGAGATCCTGGAGACCCTCGACGTCGAGAAGCGGCTGACCCTCGTCATCGCCTGGACCAAGGACGCGCTCGGTGAGGCCGATCTCAAGGACCGCATCCGCACCGAGGTGGCCGAGGGGATGCAGAAGAACCAGCGCGAGTTCATCCTCCGCCAGCAGCTCGAGACCATCAAGAAGGAGCTGGGCGAGGGAGGGGACGACGTCCTCTCCACCTATCGCAAGCGGCTCGCCGACGCCGGCATGCCGGAGAAGGTGGCGGTCGAGGTTGAGCACGAGATCGACCGGCTGGAGCGCACCAGTGAGCAGAGCCCTGAGCACGGCTGGATCCGCACCTACCTGGACTGGATGCTCGACCTCCCCTGGAACGTCCGATCCGAGGACAACTTCGACCTTGCGGCGGCTCGGAAGGTGCTGGACGTCGACCACACCGGGCTGGAGGACGTGAAGGACCGGATCATCGAGTTTCTCGCGGTCCGCAAGCTTCGCCAGGAGCGCGGTCTGGAGGTGATCGGTGGGCGCGGCTCGGGGGCGATCATCACCCTGGTCGGCCCGCCCGGCGTCGGCAAGACCTCGCTCGGCGAATCGGTGGCGCGCGCCCTGGGACGCAAGTTCGCCCGGGTCTCCCTCGGCGGCATCCGCGACGAGGCCGACGTCCGCGGCTTCCGCCGCACCTACGTCGGAGCCCAGCCGGGACGCATCGTGCGCGCGCTGAAGGAGGCGGGCACCAAGAACCCGGTGATCATGCTGGACGAGGTGGACAAGGTCGGCGCCGACTGGCGCGGCGACCCCTCGGCGGCGCTTCTCGAGGTGCTGGACCCGGCCCAGAACAACACCTTCCGGGATCACTACCTGGAGGTCGACCTCGACCTTTCCGAGGTGCTCTTCATCCCCACCGCGAACGTCTCGGAGACCATCCCGCCGGCGCTGCTCGACCGCATGGAGCTGATCCGGCTCGACGGCTACACCGAGCAGGAGAAGCTCGCGATCGCCCGCGATCACCTGCTTCCGCGCCAGGTCGCCCAGGCGGGGCTCCGGCCTGAGGAGATCGAGGTCGGCGACGAGGCCATCGTCAAGGTGATCACCGATCACACCCGCGAGGCCGGGGTGCGCAACCTGGAGCGCGAGCTGGGGCGGATCACCCGCAAGCTCGCCACCCGGATCGCCACCGGCGCCGTCGAGACCCCGGTTAAGGTCGGATCTGACCAGATCAGGGACTACCTGGGCAAGCCCAAGTTCGACAACGAGGTCGAGGAGCGGACGGCGGTCCCCGGGGTCGCCACCGGCCTGGCGGTGACCGGGGCGGGCGGTGACGTCCTCTTCGTGGAGGCGGCGACCAGCGGTTCCGATGGCAATCTCACCCTCACCGGCCAGCTGGGCGACGTGATGAAGGAGTCGGCGCAGATCGCCCTCTCCTACGTCCGCTCCCATGCCGACCGGCTGGGGATCAGCCCCGAGGCGGCGGCGAAGGGCTTCCACATCCACGTCCCCGAGGGGGCCGTTCCCAAGGACGGGCCGTCCGCGGGGGTGACCATCACCACGGCGATGGTCAGCCTGCTCACCGGCCGGCCGGTGCGGAGCACCGTGGGGATGACCGGCGAGGTCACCCTTCAGGGGCTGGTGCTGCCGATCGGCGGGGTCAAGCAGAAGGTGCTGGCCGCCCACCGTATGGGCCTGACCGAGGTGATCCTCCCCCGGCGCAACGAGAAGGATCTCGACGACGTGCCCGAGAGCGTCCGCACGGCGATGAGGTTCCACCTGGCGAGCCGCGTCGACGACGTGCTCACCGTGGCCCTGGAGCCGCCACACGCGGAGACCGGCGCGGGCGGCTGAGCCGCCGAAGGGCGGTGGCGGGTCCCGGCCTGTTTCCAGCCCGTCGTTGCCGCCCCGCTCGCGATCGTCGATAATCCGGGCCGACTCGTGCCGGTCAGCTGGAACTTCCCCCGCGGTGGGGATGCCGGGCCCGGCGGGTCGTGCGGAGGCCCGAGGATGGCGGTGCTGCCCGAGTGAGAGGCGGGATGCGGCTCGCTGTCCTGGCGGCCACGAGCTCGCTCGCGGTCCTTGGTCTCCAGGGCGCCATCACCGCGCCTGTAGGGGCCGCCCCCGCGCCGGGGGTCCGCACCCACCCGATGACCCCGGTGAGCGTCCCAGCCGGTTCCGCCAACCTCCCGATCTCGACGTTCAGGTCGACGGACAACTGGTCGGGCTATTACCTGGACGGGAGCCCCGGTGCCTACACCTCGGTCGGCGGCTGCTGGACCGTACCCTCGGTCTCGCCCGGCGCCAGCCTTCCGGCCTACTCGTCCGCATGGATTGGCATCGATGGAACCCAAAACCTGGATCTCATCCAGGTCGGCACCGAACAGGACTGGGACTCATCGACGGGGAATGCGCCGTATGCGGCCGACTACTTCGCCTGGTGGGAGATCCTGCCGGCCTCGGCGACCCCCATCCCGATGTCCATCGCTCCCGGCGACGCGATGTGCGCCAGCATCAGCGAGATCGGGACGAGTGACGAGTGGTCCATCTCCCTCACCGATGACACCCACAGCGCGTCGTTCAGCACGGAGCAACCCTACGCGGGGCCAGCCGACTCGGCGGAGTGGATAGTGGAGGCCCCGTACGCGACCGACGGGTCCTATTCCTGCGGGCCCTGCACCCTCGCGGACTACGGCCTCACCACCTTCTCTCAGGCGCTTGAGGACGGCGCCAACCCGGATCTGAACCCGGCGGATGGGCTGGAGATGATCCAGAGCGACAGCCTGGTCTCCGTCCCCTCGAACCCGAACAGCCAGGGGAACGGTTTCAACCTGACCTACGTACCGCCCGCGGCCGGATGGGCGGGATACCAGGGGCTCGGCTCGGGCCCGCTGGGCGGCCAGCCCCACGCCATCTCCCCGGCCCCCGGGGACCTCGACGTCTTCTGGCGCGGCACCGACAACGGGCTCTGGCACACGTGGTACAGCGGCGGCCAGTGGAACGGTCCGCAGGAGCTCGCCCCACCGGGATCGCTCGCCTCCGATCCCTCCCCCGTATCCTCGGAGACCGGCGTCATGGACGTCTTCTGGAAGGGGACGGACAACAACCTCTGGCACGTCTGGTATCAGAACGGCTGGCACGGGCCACAGTCCCTGGGAGGTGGCCCGCTGGGCTCGGCGCCTCAGCCGGTCTCCTGGGGCTCGGGCCAGATCGACGTCTTCTGGAAGGGGACGGATGGCAACCTCTGGCACATGTGGTACCAGAGCGGCTGGTACGGGCCCCAGTCCCTGGGCGGCGGTCCGCTCCTCTCGACACCTCACCCGGTGTCGTGGGGCCTCGGCAACATCGACGTCTTCTGGGAGGGGCCGGGCGAGTCGCTCGTTCATGAGTGGTACGCCAACGGCTGGCAGGGTCCGCAGAACCTCGGCGGTGCCGGTACGGTCGCCTCCGATCCGGAGCCGGTCTCCTGGGGCCCGGGCAACATCGAGGTGTTCTGGAAGGGTGCCGACGGCAACCTCTGGCAGGACTACTTCGTCAACGGTTGGGCGGGAGCAGCCTCCCTCGGAGGTCCGGGTGGCGTCGGGACCCTGGTCTCCAACCCGGTGCCGGCGTCGTCGGGCACCGGCCTGCTCAATGTCTTCTGGCAGGGGGCCGATGGAGGCCTCTGGGAGGCCTACTACCGCAACGGCTGGGTGGTGGGGGCGAGGATGAACGAAGGGACCATCGGATCGGCGCCGTCGACGGCCACCTGGCCCGGCATGCTGGAGGTGTTCTGGGAGGGAACCGACCTGAACCTCTGGCACGACTACAGCGGCTGAGTCCCGGCGACTGCATCGGGTGCCCGGCGGAACGCCTCCGGTGCCCCTCCCTATACTCGAAGCGCCGTGAGCGACCTGGCCCCGCTGAATGACGAGATCGACACCCTCATGGGCAGCCTGCGCGCCGAGTCACGGGACATCCGCGTCTTCTTCCAGGTGTTCGCCGGCAAGCTCTCGACGGCCCTTCCCGACGCGGTCGAGATCGAGCGCGAGGGCTCGCTCTTCGCCCGCAGGCGCCCGATCCGGAGGATCACCGTCCGGGTCGGGGACGACATCCTGGAGGCGGAGATGACCCGGGAGGGACTGGTCTGCCGCGAGGTGCAGGTCCTGAACGGGCTGACCGAGCAGGTCGGCTTCGAGGCCTGGATGCGGGTGCTCGCGGCGTCGCTCCGGCAGAAGGCGCGGAGCACCGCCGAGGCGAGCGCCGTCCTCCGCGCCCTCCTCACCTGACCTCCGGCTCACCGTTCGGACCGTCTCGACCTCGGACCTCCTTGCCCGGGTCTCCGGCGCACGGATCGACGATCCGCGGCACCAGATGTTGTGCTTGGAGCCTCCGTCCGCCACCAGATGGGGGGACGGGCCCGAAGGGGGCTCTGGTACCATTCGGCGATGGGAGAGCACCTCGTGCGGCCGGCCAGAAGGGGGGTCGGAGGGAGGCGAGATGGAGGTTGAGCTGGGGCGCTCCAAGCGCGCCCGCCGGGCCTATGGATTCGATGAGGTGGCCCTCGTCCCTGGACGGGTGACGATCGACCCCGACGAGATCGAGGTCGGCCTCCGCCTGGACGGCATATCGCTCGCCATCCCTTTCCTGGCCGCCGCCATGGACGGGGTAGTGGACGTCGGATTCGCCGTCGAGATGGGTCGCCTCGGCGGTCTCGCGGTGCTCAACCTCGATGGCGTCCAGTGCCGCTACGAGGACCCCTCGGAGGTGCTCGCAGCGATCGCCGCGGCCCCCCCCGCCGAGGTCAACGTGCTGCTCCAGAAGATCTACCAGGCGCCCATCCAGGACGGGCTGATCGGTCAGCGCATCCAGGACATCAAGAAGGCGGGCGGCCCCTGCGCCGTCTCCACCGTCCCCGCCCAGGCGGCCCGGCGGGCGGGCATCGTGCAGGAGGCGGGCGCCGACTGCCTGGTGGTGCAGGGGACGGTCCTCACCGCCCGCCACATCAGCCGGGGCCACAAGCAGCTCTCCTTCCGCGAGCTGACCGCGCAGCTCAGCATCCCGGTGGTGGTCGGCAACTGCGTCGACTACGCGACGGCGCTGGAGCTGATGGACACGGGCATCAAGGGGCTGCTGGTCGGGGTCGGGCCGGGTGCCGCCTGCACGACCCGCGCCGTGCTCGGCGTGGGGGTGCCCCAGGTCACGGCGACCAGTGACTGCGCGGCGGCGCGCGACGACCACCTCCGGCGGAGCGGCGAGCGCGTGACCGTCATCACCGACGGGGGGATGCGGCTGGGTGGTGACGTCACCAAGGCCTTCGCGTCGGGAGCCGATGCCGTGATGATCGGCTCGGTGTTCGCCTCGGCCCGGGAGGCCGCGGGCAGGGGCAATCACTGGGGGATGGCCACCCCCGACCCCAACCTCCCCCGGGGAACGCGCATTCGCACCGGAATCAAGGGCTCGCTGGAGGAGATCCTCTTCGGCCCGGCTCACGTCGACGACGGTTCGATGAACCTGGTCGGTGCCCTGAAGAGCGCCATGGGTGTCTGCGGGGCGCGCACGATCTCGGACTTCCAGGAGACCGAGATGGTGGTCGCGCCCTCCATCAAGACAGAGGGCAAGGTGCAGCAGCGCGAGCAGCGCGTCGGCATGGGGGTCTGACGGTGGGCGCCGGCGTCGCCCAGAGCCCGGCCTCGGACCCGGCCCTGGGACCGGGGGCCGGCACCCCGCCCCCCGAACCGGCCGCACAGGACAGCGTCCTTGTGCTCGACTTCGGGAGCCAGTACGCCCAGCTGATCGCCCGGCGGGTGCGCGAGGCACGCGTCTACTCGGAGCTGGTGCCCGGCACCATCAGCGCCGACGAGATCCGCCGCCGCGCACCCCGTGGCCTGATCTTCAGCGGCGGGCCGGCCTCGGTATACGAGGAAGGTGCTCCCCATCCCGACCCGGCGATCTACGACCTCGGATTGCCCATCCTCGGGATCTGCTACGGGATGCAGCTGCTCGCCCACGACCTGGGCGGCGCGGTGGAGCCCGCCACCCGGCGCGAGTACGGCGCGGCCCAGCTCGACATCGACGACCCGGTGGGCATCTTCGAGGGCATCCCGTCCGAGACCGCGGTGTGGATGTCGCACGGCGACATCATCACCGAGCTCCCGGAAGGTTTTCGGCCCATCGCCCACTCTCTGAACTCACCGTTCGCGGCCTTCGCCGGCCCGCTCGGCCGCTACGGGATCCAGTTCCACCCCGAGGTGGTCCACACCCCCGCCGGCAAGCAGCTCCTCGCCAACTTCCTGACCCGCGTCTGCGAGTGCTCGCTGACCTGGGAACCCGCCGCCTTCGTCCAGCGTGCGGTCGCCGACATCCGTGCCCGGGTCGGGAGCGGCAAGGTGCTCTGCGCCCTCTCGGGAGGGGTCGACTCGGCGGTGGCCGCCACCATCGTCCACCGGGCCGTCGGCGACCAGCTGACCTGCGTGTTCGTCGACAACGGGCTGCTCCGCCGCGACGAGGGCCGGCGCGTGGTCGAGGTCATGTCCCACCAGCACCACATCAACCTGGTCCACGTCGACGCCACCGATCGTTTCCTCACCGCCCTCGCCGGGGTCACCGATCCCGAGGAGAAGCGCCGCCGTATCGGGCGCACCTTCATCGAGGTCTTCGAGACCGAGGCCCGCCGGCTGGGGGACATCGACTTCCTCGCCCAGGGCACGCTCTACCCGGACGTGATCGAGTCGACCTCGCGCGAAACGCCCAACGCACGCACCATCAAGACCCACCACAACGTGGGCGGGCTCCCCGCCGACCTCCGCTTCCAGCTGGTCGAGCCGCTCCGCTACCTCTTCAAGGACGAGGTCCGCCGGGTCGGGACGGAGCTGGGGCTTCCCGAGGACATGGTCTGGCGCCAGCCGTTCCCCGGGCCGGGGCTTGCCATCCGGGTGATCGGCGAGGTGACGCGCGAGCGGCTGGAGGTGCTGCGGGCGGCGGACTGGATCGTCATCGACGAGATCAAGCGCAGCGGCCTCTACCGGAAGGTGTGGCAGTCGTTCGCCATCCTGACCCCGATCTCATCGGTCGGCGTGATGGGAGACGGCCGCACCTACGCCAACGTCGTCGCCATCCGCATCGTCGAGTCCGACGACGCCATGACCGCCGATTGGGCCCGCGTCCCCTACGACGTCCTCGGCCTGATGAGCCGCCGCATCGTCAACGAGGTCGCCGGCGTCAACCGGGTCGTCTACGACATCAGCAGCAAGCCGCCCTCCACGATCGAGTGGGAGTAGCGGGAGCCGGTTGCGCCTACCAGCTCGACCTGACGGTCGCCCGCGTGACCGAGGTCCGGGAGGACGGCGCCGCCGCGTAGCCCCAGGTGTCGGTGACCTTCCGCCAGGACGACGACCTCGCGAGGGCCGGAGTGCGCCGTTGCCGGTTCTGGATGCGGACGCGGACGATGGTGATGGCGAGGACGAGGAGTCCGAGCGCCACCATCGCGAGGCCCAGCTCGAAACGCTCCGACGGATCGAGGCCATTTCCCGAGATCGGCGCGGAGCCGGCGGCTGCGGCCTGGACGGAGAGTGGTCCGACGGTTGTCAGGGTGACGAGGACCGGGGGGACGACCGCCAGGGCGGTGAGCCATCGACTCTGCAGTGTCCTCATGGGGCCGTCCTCCTGGCGGGGGGCTGGGATCAACACTGCCCAGCGTAGGTGGCGGCGGGCGGAGCCGCCAGAGTCAGGTGCACCCAATCTCGGTGGGGCAGATGCACTGGTCGGCGCGGCGCCCATGACCCCGCCGTCCTCCGATCCGCGACAATCCCCACGATGCGGGTTCTGGTGGTCGGCTCCGGCGGCAGGGAGCACGCTCTCGCCTGGGCCTGTGCCCAGCACGACTCGCACCCGGAGCTGATCTGCGCACCGGGCAATGGCGGGACCGCTCAGCTCGGCACCAATGTCGCCGTCTCCGCCACCGACGCCCCCGGGGTGGCCCGGCTGGCCCGGGAGCGAGAGGTGGACCTGGTCGTGGTCGGCCCCGATGCGGCGCTCGCCGGGGGGGTCTCCGACGCCTGCCGGGAGGCCGGTCTCCCCGTCTTCGGCCCCTCGGCCGCGGCGGCCAGGATCGAGTGGAGCAAGACGTACGCCAAGGAGGTGATGGACCGCGCCGGGGTGCCCACCGCGC
>JBEKAP010000064.1:0-10171 GCA_050015875.1 Candidatus Dormibacteria bacterium
CTTGTTGGTGTAGCCGGCACCCATGAAGCCGACCATCTGCAGCGCCAGCGGGTCCTTGAGGGGGAAGGCACCGGTACCGAGGAGGGTCCAGCCGACCGGGATGTGGGCGCGGTGGGAGAGCTCCAGCAGCTCCTGCTCGGCGCCGGAGATGAGGACGCCGCGCCCGGAGAGGATCACCGGTCGCTTGGCCTCCTTGATCAGCCGGGCGATCTCGGCGAGCTTGCCGGGGTCCGGGTCTGGGGGGGGCGGGAAGGAGCGCATCCGCACCGGCCCCTCGGGGTAGTTGAACTCGCTGACCGCCGCCTGGAGGTCCTTGGGGAAGTCGATGACCACTGGCCCCGGCCGGCCCGAGCGGGCGACGTGGAACGCCTCCTTGATGGTGGGGGCGATGTCCTCGACCCGGGTCAGGAGGTACGAGTGCTTGACCACCGACATGGTCGAGCCGATGACGTCGGACTCCTGAAAGCTGTCGGTGCCGATCGCCGACACCGGGACCTGGCCGGTGATCGCGACCACCGGGACCGAGTCCATGAAGGCGGTGCCGAGCCCGGTGACCAGGTTGAGCGCCCCCGGTCCACTGGTGGCGAAGCAGACCCCGACGGTCCCGCGACGGCTCCGGGCGTACCCGTCGGCCGCGTGCGCGGCGCCCTGCTCGTGCCGGACCAGGATGTGGTGAAGCTTCGGGTACTCCGGGAGCCAGCGGTAGAGGTAGAGGTTGGCCCCTCCCGGGTAGCCGAAGATGGTGTCGACGCCCTCGCGAAGGAGCGATTCGAGGCAGATCTGGGCGCCGGTCATCCGGCGCGAGGGCGTGCTCTCAGCCGTCTCGCTCGACGGCGCCGGGGCGGCAGCGGGTTGCGGGCGGGCGCCGATCACTGGAAGGCCCGCTGCATGGCCTGGAGGACGAAGTCGGCGCCGGCGTCGTCGCGCTGCGACGTCGCCGGGCGCGAGGCGACGGCGAGGGAGGCTGCCCACGACAGGTGCCTCTCCCCGCGCCCACCGGCCGTCGGGGTGGTGCCGCGATCACGCCGGGAGGCGGCCGCGAGCAGGCCCCATCTCGAGCCGGCGTCATGACGGCGCGCTTCGGTGCCCCGCGCGTGCCGGCGCGGCTCGCCGTCCCGCGGCCGCGGGCTCGGTCCCTGTCCGTTGCTGGTCATCCCTCTGCCTCCTGGTCGGTCTGGTTGGCGCTCATCGCGATGCCTCCTGCTCGGGCCCGGACATAAGAGAAGGGGCCCCCTCTTGGGAGGGGGCCCCTTCGGCTAGTTCCGGTCTGGTTCTGGTGGCCTACGTGCGCACCGACCCGGCCTGAAGCCTGGAAGCCCCGCTCCTAATCAGGAGCAGGCCCAGCAGCAGTACCAGGGCGGCGGCGTAGGTCATCGTGATCGGGGAGCATACAGTGCCGCTGGTTGCCGCGTCAACCGAGGCGGGGTCACGATCCGGCCACAGCGTATCCTTGCGGGCCATGACCGAGACCGAACTCCCCCGCAAGAGTGCCGTGATGCTCCACGGCCCCGACCGCGCCGCCGCCCGGGCGATGCTCCACGCCATCGGCTTCAGCCGCGAGGACCTGGAGCGGCCGATCATCGGCGTCGGTCACGCGTGGATCGAGACCATGCCCTGCAACTGGAACCACCGCACCCTCGCCGAGCAGGTCAAGGCCGGCATCCGGGCCGCGGGGGGGACCCCGATGGAGTTCAACACCATCGCGGTGAGCGACGGCGTCTCCATGGGCACCGAGGGGATGAAGGCGTCGCTCGTCTCGCGCGAGGTGATCGCCGACTCCATCGAGCTGGTGACCCGGGGTCACTGTTTCGACGGCGTGGTCCTGATCGTCGGCTGCGACAAGACGATCCCGGCCGCCGCCATGGCGCTCTGCCGGATGGACATCCCCGGCCTGGTCCTCTACGGCGGGACCATCGCCCCGGGGCGGCTCCGCGAGCGCGACGACCTCACCGTCCAGGACGTCTTCGAGGCCATCGGCGCCTTCAACGCCGGCAAGATCGACGACCAGGAACTGCGGGCGGTGGAGGAGGCGGCCTGCCCCGGGGCGGGTGCCTGCGGCGGCCAGTACACCGCCAACACGATGAGCGGCGCCCTCGAGTTCCTCGGGCTCAGCCCGGCCGGAGCCAACGGGGTGCCCGCGCTGCACGCCGCCAAGGCCGAGGCCGCCGAGGCCGCCGGGCGGCTGGCGGTCAAGCTGGTCGCCGAGGACGTCCGGCCCCGCTCCATCGTCACCCGCGAGGCGCTGGAGAACGCCATCGCCTACTTCTCCGCGACCGGTGGGTCCACCAACGCGGTGCTCCACCTCCTCGCCATCGCCGCTGAGGCCGAGGTGCCGCTCGACATCGAGGACTTCCAGGCGATCTGCGCCCGGACCCCGATCCTCGCCGACCTCCGTCCCGGGGGACGGTTCGTCGCCACCGACATCCACCGCGCCGGCGGGCTGGCGGTGCTGATGCAGCGCCTCCTCAGCCTCGGGCTGCTCCATGGGGAGGCCCGCAACGTCGAGGGGCGCTCCCTGGCCGAGGTCGCCGCCGCCGCTCACGAGACCCCGGGGCAGGAGGTCTTCCGCCCCGTCGACCACCCGGTCAGGTCCCACGGCGGCATCGCCATCCTGCGCGGCAACCTGGCCCCCGGAGGCTGCGTCATCAAGCTCTCGGGCCACGACAGGACCAGCCACCGCGGCCCCGCCCGGGTCTTCGACACGGAGAACCAGGCGTTCGCCGGGGTCCGCGAGGGGAAGGTCCAGGCCGGCGACGTGGTGGTCATCCGCTACGAGGGACCGGTCGGCGGTCCGGGGATGCAGGAGATGCTCTCGGTGACCGCGGCGCTCTCCGGCGCCGGGCTCGGCGATTCCGTGGCCCTGGTCACCGACGGCCGCTTCTCCGGCGCGACCCACGGCTTCATGGTCGCCCACGTGGTGCCCGAGGCCGCCCTGGGCGGGCCGCTGGCGGCGCTGCGCGACGGGGACGTGGTGCGCATCGACGTGGCGAGCCGGGAGCTGTCGGTCGAGCTGCCCGAGGCGGAGATCGCCGCCCGGCTGCGCGAGTGGAGGGCGCCCGAACCCCGCTACCGGACCGGGGCCTTCGCCAAGTACGCGGCCACCGTCACCTCGGCGAGCCGTGGCGCGATCACCGTGCCCGGGCAGCGCGCGGCGGAGCCGGCGCCGGCCTGACGCCCGCGGGGCGCGGGCGTCCCGAGTTTCCAGGCGCCCCGCTCAGGGCCGATCTCGCTTTCGTGCCGTGACCAGCCGGTGCTGGGGCAGGTCCCGCGCCACCGCCGAGCCGACCGGTAGCGGCCAGCGGCCGTAGTGGGCATCCGCCGCCCCGCACTGGGTGACGACGGCCTCCCATCCGATAGCGGCCAGGTGGGCCTTCGGGTCGTCGATGGTCCCGATCCAGGGTGCGCCGGCGGCGGCCTGCATCTCGATCCACGGCCGCGTGACCGGGTGGGTGAACACGGTGCGGTCGGGGATGTCGAATCCCAGCACGCTTCCCGCGGCCGCCAGGCCCGAGAGACGCTCCAGAAGGGCGGCGATCGCGTCGCCGTCGAGATAGAAGAGGAATCCCTCGGCCAACCATGCGGCCGGAGCCTGGGGGTCGAGACCGGCGTCCAGGAGCTGCCCCGGCCAGAGGACGCCGTCCAGGTCAGCGGGGAGGCGGACGAGGCGGGCGGAGCGCGGCGACGCGCCCGACCGACCGAGCACCTCCTCCTTCTGACGGATCACGTCGGGCTGGTCCACCTCGAAGACGGACGTGCCGGCCGGCCACGCCAACCGCAGGGCGCGGGTGTCCAGGCCGGCGGCGATCAGGACCACCTGGGTGACCCTGCCCGCAGCGGTTGCCTCGACCAGGAAGTCGTCGAAGTAGCGGGTGCGCACGATCATCGGCATGAGGCTCCCGGCGGAACGCGCCTCGACCCACCGCCGGCCCTCGTCACCGGCGAGGTCGGCCGCCCAGGGGTCGTGGAAGATGGCATCCGACCGGCTGGTTTCCATGGCACGGGCCGCGGCCGTCCAGCGCGCGGTCGCTTGGATGTCCGTCATGGCTCCTCCCCGAGGCCCTCCGGTGAGCGCTCGCTTGCCAGAGGGCGGCCGCGCGCATCTCCGGTGAAGGTGGCTGGTTATTTCCGGACTCGCCTGACAGGTTATCAGCTGCGCGCACCGATGGTTCGATGCGTGGTTTGCCTGAGCATGGAGATCGCGGTCACAGGACGGCAGAATACGGTTGCCATGAGTGACCGCCCGGGGCCCCCAGGAATTCGCTTCGACGCCGCCCTTTCGGCCATCGGCGAGGCGACCATCCTGCGCCTGCCTCAGGGGGCGAGCAGAGCACTGCCGTCGCGCGGGCAGGTCGCGGTGCGGGGAACGATCGATGGCCATGCGTTCGAGACGGTGCTGGAGCCGGACGGCCGTTTCGGCCACTGGATGAGGATCGACACGGGGCTCCGAGGGACCGCCGGCATCCGCGCGGGTGACACTGCGATCCTCGAGCTCGAGCCACTCAAGGACTGGCCGGAGCCGATCGTGCCATCGGATCTCGAGGCGGCTCTGGCAGCTGCACCTCAGACGGTCCAGGACCTGTGGCGGGACATCACGCCGATGGCGCGCTGGGAATGGGTTCGCTGGGTCAGCGCGACTCAGAACCCCGACACGCGCAGGCGACGGGTCGAGGTTGGCATCTCGAAGATGCGGAGCGGGAAACGCCGGCCCTGCTGCTTCAACCTCGCCGCCTGCACCGACCCGGCCCTTTCACGAAGCGGCAGGTTGATCGAGCCGGCGTGACCGCGTCCACCGCTCCGGCGGTGGTCACCACCAAGCGCCGCTGCGATCCCGCCCACGCGCACCGCAGTAGAGGTCGATGTGCTGCCGGGCGATCCTGTCCCAGGTGCGCTCGCCACAGTGGTTCGCGGCCGATGCCACGAGCCATCCAGCCAGGGCCGGGTCCGGCCTGGCGGGGGACCACCCACCCCTCATCGGCGTTGAGGACAGAAGTGTCCTTAAGGGGTGCGATGTTGGCGGGGCATCCAGTAGGGGTCTTTCGCGCGTTTGGCGCCCTCTCCGCCAGACCCCGGTCTCCCCCCCTTCGTCACCCTGGCGGATCGACCAACGGCCCTGGCGCATCCCCGTTCGCTTCCTCTCTAGTGAGGAGGTTGGGTCCGCCCCCCAACCGAGCGAAGAGGAATGTCATGAGCGTGACCCCCGACGACCTGCGCCAAATCGCCCTGAAGCAGCTCCAGGAGCGGCGTGACTTCGTGCCCCACCTGCTGGCGTACGTCCTGGTCAACGCCGTGCTGGTCCTGGTCTGGGCGCTCGTCTCCCACGGCGTCTTCTGGCCGGGGTTCGTGCTCCTCTTCTGGGGCTGTGGCCTGGTCATACACGCCTGGACGGCCTTTGTGCGCAAGCCGATCACCGAGGCCGAGGTGGACCGCTACGTGGCCCGGCTTCACAGCTGAGACGCCGGTATCTCTCCCGGCCCGCATCCGTGGGAGTCAGATCATCCGCCGGTCCATCGCCCAGCGGGTCAGCTCGTGGCGGCTGGAGAGCTGGAGCTTGCGCAGCACCGAGGAGACGTGGGACTCCACCGTCTTGGCGGAGAGATTGAGCCGCACTCCGATCTCCTTGTAGGTGAAGCCCCGGGCGATGTGGCGGAGGACCTCGCGCTCGCGCGGGGTGAGCTGGTCCATCTCCGGGTCGATGCTGGTCGGCAGCTCGCCGCGGAAGGCGTCCAGGACGAAGCCCGCGAGGCGCGGGGAGAAGACCGCATCCCCGCTGCGCACCCGGCGGATGGCGTCGGCCAGATCGGTGGGGGAGATCGACTTGGTGACGTAGCCTCGCGCTCCCGCACGGATGACCCCGATGACGTCCTCGGGCGCGTCGGAGACCGAGATGGCGAGGAAGCGGGTCTCCGTCGTGCCGCGGCGGGCGATGGCGTCGGCCACGGTGGCGCCGCCCCCTCCGGGGAGGTGGACGTCGAGCAGGACGACGTCGGGGTTGAGCGCTGCGATCCCCGCCACCGCCTGGTCGACATCGCCGGCCTCCCCGACGATCTCGAATTCACCCTCCAGCTCCGCGCGCAGCCCGCTGCGGAAGAGCTGGTGATCGTCGACGAGGAAGAGCCGGATGCGGGGGGTTGGTGCGGTCACCCGGCCGCCCTCGGGAGCTGGAGCTGCACCTCGGTGCCCTGGCCGGGCTGGCTGGTGACCGTCGCCGACCCTCCATGACGGCGCATCCGTCCGATCACCGACTGGGCGATCCCGCGACGGTCGGGGGGCACCGCGGCGATGTCGAAGCCCCTTCCCTGGTCGCGGACGTAGGCGGTGATGCCGTCGCCGTCGGCCTCGACGTAGATCGAGACCCGCGGCGAGCCGGAGTGGCGGGCGGCGTTGATGGCCGCCTCCTGGCAGGCGAGGAGCAGGGCGCCGACGTTTTCCGTGACCTGGGCATCGCCCACCACCACGGTGTCGACGGTCACGTGATGCGCCTCCTCGACGCGTGAGGCCAGGGCGTCGACCGCCCCGCGCAGGTCCTGCTGATCGGAGGCGATTGGCCGGTGGTCGAGCCAGGCCCGCAGTTCCCGCTCCTGACGCCGGGCGAGTGCGGCCACGTCGGCCGGGTCGTCGCTTCGCTGGATCAGGGCGAGGGTGTGGAGCACCGAATCGTGGAGATGGGCGGCGATCTCCGCCCTCTCCTCGGAGCGGATGCGCTGCCGCCGCTCGTCGCTGGCGTCGCGGGCCAGGCGGAGTATCCAGGGACCGAGGATCAGACCCAGCCCGACGGCGGTGACCAGCACCGCGAGCAGCGCGGTGCGGGCGGAGGCGAGGGCACGGTTCGCGACGAGAAAGAGTGCCATCCCCGCGGCGACGAGGAGCCCGCCGCCCGCGACTCGGAGCGGCGAGACCCGACCGCCGAAGACGCTCACGACCGGGTTGCCGGGCAGCCGCTCGCTGATCTGGGTCCAGCGGTGCCGGTCGGCCTGGTCACTGCGCACCCAGATCAGGGCGGAGCCGGCGGCGGCCACGGCCACCGGCCAGACCAGGGCGTCTCCGAACCAGAGACCGACATCGCGGAGGATCAGCATGGAGCCCGCCACGATGCAGGCCACGGCGGCGATCTGTAGGTTCCGAGGTCGGGCCCGGGCCACCGCCGCAGGCAGGGTGGCGTCGGGCTCCACGCTCAGCAGCCAGAGGGTCAGGTAGAGGACGATCCCGACGCCGCCCGCGGCTGTGAGCACGGCGAGGCCGAGGCGGACGAGAAGGGGGTCCAGGCCGAGGGCTTCGGCGAGGCCGGCCGCCGTCCCGGTCAGGACGCGGTCGCCGCGGCTCCTGACCACGAACCGGAAGCGGCGCGGCGCGGGCTGGTCGGGCCCCTCATGTGGCGCGCTCGCCCCTCCGGGATCGTGAGTGGCCGAGGTCGCGCTCATCGTGTCAAGCGTGACACGCCGCGAGGGAAGGTGACATCGGGCGTGTCCCTGAGAGATGCCCATCCGGTTCGGGGAGACTGCAGGGACTCCCCGGATGGTGCCGGCCTCCGCCGAGGTCCACGCTGGGCAGGCGGCCGGGGAGGTCCCGGACCCGCGTCGCACCCGCCCGCAGCACCCCCTCAGGGTCGCCAGATCCAGGAGATCGACGATGGAACAGACACCCGGCCAGCAGGACCCCGAAGGGTCCGGCGCGCCCATCGCGGGCGAGGAGCCCATCGGAGACGCCCCGGCTCCGCCCCACGGCGGGCCGGTCCCACCGTACGGCGGGCCGGTCCCACCCTACGGCGGGTCGGTGCCGCCCCCCGGTGGGGCGCCGCTTCCGCGCCGCCTCTACCGCATCCGGAGCAACCGGGTGGTCGCCGGCGTCGCCTCGGGATTGGCCGCCTACTTCGAGATCGACCCCGCGTGGGTCCGGCTGGGGTTTGTCGTCCTCACCGTCTTCGGCGGCTTCGGGGTGCTCCTCTACCTGGCCGGGTGGGTGATCATGCCGCCCTCCGACATCGCCCACCCGCCCGGGTCTCCGCCGGGCGCTTTCCCCCCCGGCGGAGCGGTGCCTCACCATCCGAGCCGGGGTGCGGGTACCGACGTGCGCATCGTCGCCGGGGCCGTCTTCCTCATCGCCGCAGCCTTCGCGATCGCCGGCTCCCTCCACTTCGACGATTTCGGGCTGATCTGGGGGGCGGCGCTGATCGGCATCGGCCTGCTCTTCCTGATCGGGGACTCGTGGCCATCCCGATACCTGGCCGCAGCCCCTCCGCCTGCGCCCGGCCCCGTGGGGACGCTCGGGTACGCGGCCCCGGGGACCGCGTCCGGAGAGGCACCGTCCGCGTCCCCGGCAGCGGCGTCCTCAGCGCAGACGCACAGCTCCTCCTCCACGCCCTCCACGCCCTGCACGCCCTACACGCCCTACACGCCCTACACGCCCTACGCCTCGTACTCCCCCCAACCGGCCTACGCCGCACCTCTCTACGGGGCGTCCGCCTACGGGGCGCCGGCAGCGTGGTCCGGGAGCGCCCCCCGATCCGGGGACCGGCGCCTCGGGACCATCGGCCTGGCCACGGTGGTGCTGGCTGTCGGGGTCGCCCTGCTCCTGCAGAGTACGGGGGTCATCGATCTCACCCTCGCCATGGGGTTCGGGATCGTCTTCGCGGTGCTCGGTCTGACCCTGGTGATCGGGGCGTGGTTTGGTCGCTCCTCCCTGCTCGTGTGGCTCGGCATCTGCCTCCTCCCCTTCGCGGCGGCGGCGGCGCTCGTCCCCGAGCCGCTGACCGGCGGGGTGGGCCAGGTGAGCTACTCCCCCCAGCTGAGCACGCTGCAGCCCACCTACCGGCTGGTCGCGGGCCAGCTGACCGTCGACCTGAGCGGGATCGACGTCGGCAACCAGCACCTCTCCGTCACCGCCAGCGACGCCTTCGGCCAGCTGGTGGTCTTCGTACCCCCGGACACCACCGTCGACGTGACCGGCAAGGTGGGGGCGGGGCAGCTGACCCTGCTCGGGAGCACCAACTCCGGGGTGCAGATCTCCGACCGCGTGGCCGCGGCGACCGGGGGCGAACCCAGCGGCAGCCTTGACCTGAAGCTGAGCGTCGGCTTCGGGCAGATCACCGTCGAGCCTGGAGGAGAGTGATGCGTGCACCTCGTTTCTGCTGGTCGTCACTCATCTTCGGCCTGATCTTCGTCGGCGCCGGCGTTCTCCTCCTCACCAACGGGGTGAGCCTGGTCACGCGGCTCGACTGGATCGGTCCCATCCTCCTGATCGTGGTGGCGTTCTGCCTCTTCGCCTCGGCTGCCGGCAGCCGCCCGCGTCCCGTGCCGACCCCTCCCACCATGTTCCCGCCCGCCCCCTGGGGAGGTGCTCCGGAGAGTGCCCGCGCGGTCTCCCCTCACGGAGCGGCGGAGGAGCCCGGCGGGGAGCCGCCGGCCTGATCCACCCCCCGGCGCCGGACCCTGCTACGATCCCCCTCGATGTTCGTGATCGCGCCGCGGTTCTACTTTTACTTTGAGTACGCCACATCGGCCCCTGGGCCGGTGCGGGTGCTGCTGAGCAAGTAGTCCCGCGCCGAGATCCCGGGAGGCCGAGAGGCCGACCCGGATCTCACGAACCGGGCCCGGTCCTCACACGACACTGGAGGCACCGATGCTCACGGATCTGCTCAAGCCAATAACCTCGTCACCGGCGCGGCGGCGCGTCACCGTCGGAGACGTCGTCTTCGGCGGTCCCGCGGTCCCGATCATCGCCGGGCCCTGCGCTGTGGAGCCCGACTACGTCAGCCACGCGCTGGCCATGCACCAGGCCGGCGCCTCGATGCTGCGGGCCAGCATCTTCAAGCCCCGGACCCGTCCGGACGCCTTCCAGGGGATGGGCGAGGAGGGCCTGGCGCTCGTCGAGAAGGCCCGCGCCCTGACCGGCAAGCCGGTGCTCGTCGAGCCGCTCTCGGTCGAGCATGTGGAGATGCTGACCGGCCGCGTCGATGCCTTCATGATCGGTGCCCGCTCGATGCAGAACACCCCGCTGCTGCGTGCCGCCGGCCGCTCCGGCCTCCCGGTCGTGCTCAAGCGCGGGATGGCCGCCACCTACGACGAATGGCTCGCCGCCGCCGAGTACGTGCTCGCCGAGGGAAACCCCCAGGTCATCCTCTGCGAGCGCGGCATCCGCACCTTCGAGACGGCCACCCGCAACACCCTGGACGTCT
>JBEKAP010000065.1:0-10147 GCA_050015875.1 Candidatus Dormibacteria bacterium
CGCCCTCATCGGTGCGGGCACCGTGGTCGTCCGCGGCGTCCCCCCCCACGCTCTGGTCGTCGGGTGCCCGGGGCGGCAGATCGGCTGGGTCTGCGTGTGCGGGCAGAGTCTCGACGGCCGACTGGCGTGCCCAGGTTGCGGAAGGGGATACCTCGAGGCGTCCGGAGGTGTCGAGGTTCGTCCCCGAGACCCGGACACCTGATCCACGCTCGTTCACCGTGCTGGAGGGTCTCCGGCGGGCGAGGTGCGAGGTCCGTCGCCGCATCCTCGGCGCCATCCTGAAGCGCTGGCTCGAGGCGTCAGTGGCTGCAGACGTAGTGGATCGTCTGGCTCGTGGCACGCGCCGACGGAGAGAGGATCTGGAAGGTCACGGTGGCGCTGATGGTCGCCGGACCGGTCAGCTGCAGGGGCGTGGTGAACAGGAAGGATGCATCGGATGAGGGGATGGTCACCGAGAACCGGGTGTACACCGGGTTTCCGCTGCCGGTGCTCCTGACCCACTCATAGGTCAGGGTCCCGGTTCCACTCAGCGATCCGGTTGCCGTGAACGTGAATGTGGTGTCGCAGCCTCCCGTGTTGCCCGGCTGCACCGCGAGCCGGACGTCATCGCCCACCGAGAGGGGGTGCGCCACCGCGGACGTGCCGGACGCCGTCGGCTCGCGCAGGACCACCACCCCGGCTGCCAGCGCTGCGGCGATGACGATCAGACCCAGCAGAGCCCAGATCCAGCGGTGGCGCCCGTGCTCGTGCGGCGCCAGGCCGCGGGCGCTCGGCGGCTCCGCACCGGGTATCGCGGTCAGCGGTTCCTCCGACGGGACGAAGGGGTCGATCCCGAAGCTTCCGACGGGGACGACGGATGGCGCCTCCGGCGACGGCGCGATCTCGGCGCCCTGTCCCACGCGGTCCCGAGCGGATGGGCTCGCCGCAGGCGGCTCGCTTGCGGCGCCCATCGGTGGAGCGGTCGCGGCTGAGAGCTCCGGCGTCCCGGCGGTGGGGGGCGGTGGAGGCGGAGGCTCACCCGCCAGGCTGACCGTGACGGTGTGGCCGAGACGCCGGCGGGGGGGCAGGGGGCCGAGCGAGCGGGTGGCGCGACCGGCGAGGTCGCTCTGGACCCTCCATCCCGGTCCGAGCAGGTGGGTGGCGGTCGTCTCCAGCTCCTGCCGGAATTCGGTGGCGGTGATGAATCGCGCCTCCGGCACTCCGGCCAGCGATCGGTTGATGAGACGCACCAAGATCTCGGGCCCGCGCACCTCGCCGCTCTCCTCCGGGCGCATGCCGCTCACCAGCTCGCGGAGCATGGCTCCGGTCGCATAGAGGTCGGCGGCGACGCTGGGCGATCCCCCCTCCGGCGGTTCGACCGCGGGCCACGCGGGCATCGCCGGGTCCGCGGCCAGCACCGAGGCCACGCCAAGTTCGGTGACGCGGACGGCGCCCGCTGGGGTGACCACCACGACGTCGGGGCAGACGTCCCCGTGGGCGATGCCCGCACGATGGATGCCCTCGAGCCCGGCCAGCACGGAATCGACCACCAGCATCACCGCCGGAAGGGGGAGAGATGGTTCGGCCCCGAGCAGGGCGGGAAGGCTCCGGCCGCGCACCAGCTCGGTGACCACGTAGAGATTCTGTCCGACGGTGACCAGGTCGTAGACCGCGGCCACGTTGGAGTCGGCCACGGTGGCGGCCCGCTTGCCGGCGAGCGCCAGCCGCTCCACGAAGTCGGGGCGCTCGAGGAGAGCGGAGGGGACCTCCTCCAGCGATACCGGGTGGCCGCTGGGGCGGAAGCGGCCGGCGCTCCGCGGGCCCATCAGCCCCTCGCCGATGACACCGCCGACGACGTAGTCGCCGCTCACGTCTGACCCTCTCCCACCGCGTCCGGCTGGAGCGGCGCTGGGGCTGCGGAGAGGGGGCCGGTCACGGCCGCCCAATGTAACAGCCGCCTCTTCGGGCCCGTGCCGCCGGCGCGGCCCGGGACGGTCCGAATCGGGCCGCCGCATATACTCCGGCGACGATGGACCTTCCGATCGAGGTCACACCTCTGGAGGCAGACGCCGCCGTCACCGGTGGGGCGTATCTGCTCGACGTCCGCGAGCCGTGGGAGTCACAGGAACGGCGCATCGCCGGGGCGGTGCTGATCCCTCTGGTCGAGCTTCCCGGCCGGGTCGGTGAGCTCCCCGACGACCGCGATCTCTACGTGTACTGCCGGGTGGGGGGGCGGAGCCGCCGCGCCGTCGACTATCTCCGGCAGGCCGGCCGCCCGCGATCGGTCAACGTGGCCGGAGGGATCGACGCCTGGGAGGACGCCGGGCTTCCGGTGATCCGATAGCTCCAGCCATGGAGGGGGCCGGCTCGAACCGTACCCCTGCCGATCCTCCTTCGATCCAGGCTCTGACCTCAGTGGTGGAAGCCCAGCACGATCAGCACGATGATCAGGGCGAGAACCACGACGAGCGCCGTCACCACGGCACCGAACGGCAGGTTCATTCCCGTCGATCGATTGCGTGAGAGCACGGGCCCCATCGCCTCGGGGAGAGCGGCGCCTCCCGGGTGGGTCGCCGGCGGGGCGAGGGGCGCGAGGGGCAGCATCGCCGACGCCATGGTCCAGGGCCTGGTCGAGACCGGCGCCGCCTGCCCCCCGGGGAGCAGCGGCAACACCGGCCGCGAGGCGGCGATCGGCTCGGCAGCGGCGGCGGGGGTCGGCGTCCGGGGCGCCTGAGGGGGCCGCTCCGAGCGGCTCTCGCCTCCGGCGGCCATGGTTTCCGGCCCGGACCCCCGGGTCACCCCCGGCTCAGAGGGGATCCGCGGTGCGCTCCGGGGTGGCTCATCGGCGCTCGAGCCGTCACCATCCCCGGTCGGGAGGGTGCCCGCGGGCGGGGCGCCGCGGAACCGCTGGGCGATGTCCGCCTCGGTCCTGCTCGCCACCCACGAGGTGGGCTCCCTCCTGCGGCTCGGCCCGTCCAGCCTCCATCCCGGCAGCTCCGCCAGGGTCGGAAACCGCGAGGGTTGCGTGGACGGCGCCCGGTGCCACGCCGGTGCGGTCTCCTCGGGAGCCGCCAGCCCAGGGGCCGTGATACCGCCGGTGGGCAGCCTGCTGCCGGTGGGCTCGATCGCCGCGCGGGCGGGAGCGCCCGATGCCGGAGCGGGAGGGGGCTCGGGTGGAGCCGCCGTCTCGGCGAGGGCGCCGGGCACCCCCACGGGCGGGGGCTCGGGCGGCGCCGGCCACACCGGCGGTAGCGGCGCCGGGTGATGGTGGGCAGCGGGCGGAACGGGGGGTTCCGGCAGGACCTCCCCCGGTGTCCGTGCGGTCACCGACTCGGGCCACTCCATCGCGGGTGGCGGTTCGGCGGGCTGGATCCGGTCGCTTTCCGGCGCCGCCTCGGGGGCCGCGTCGCCCGGCATCGGGGGCCATCCCTGCCCGGTTGCGGGGGCATCGAGGGGGGAGGGGGAGTTCCACAGCTCCGAGGCGGCACCCGGCCCCTCCGCCGGGGACCACTGTTCCGGCGCCGCGACCGGCTCGGGCCAGGTGTCCCAGCCCCCGGCGGCGGTGGACAGATCCGGCATGAAGGGCCAGAGACCGGGGGCGGTCGCCGCCTCCGGGGTCGGGACTGAGCTTTCCACGGGCGTCGCGGGCTCGGGTGGTGGCGCCCAGGCTTCCGGCGCGGCGGTGGGTTCGGGTGGTGGCGCCCAGGCTTCCGGCGCGGCGGTGGGTCCGGGTGGCGGCGCCCACCCTGCAGGGGCGGCGGTGGGCTCAGCAGGTGCCGCCCAGGTTTCCGGTGTCACCGCGGGTGCCGGCGGTGGTGCCCACCCTCCACGCGCCGCCGCGGATGCGGGCGGTGGCGTCCAGCCTCCCGGCGCGGCGGCGGGCTCAGGCGGTGTGACCCAGCCTCCGGGCGCCACGACTGGCGCATCCGGTGGCACCCACCCGCCGGGCGCGGCGGTGGGCTCAGGTGGTGGTACCCAGCCGCCCCGCGACGCCGTCAACCCGGGCGGAGAAACCCATTCGTCGGACGCCGCGACCGGCTCGGACGACGATGGCCAGCTCAGGGAAGGCTCCGGTGGTTCGGGGGCGTCGGTCCAGGGTCCGGGTGGTGGAGCCGGATGCGACGGAGAGGCGCTCAGGCCATACGGCTGTGCCGGCTCCGGGGCTGCGGTCAGCGGCGAGACGACAGGGGGAAGCGGTGGAAGGTAGCTCGGCGAGAAGGAGATCGGCTCCTCAGCCGCCGCGGCCGGGTCGTCCTCGGCCGGAATCTCCACCTCCGGTCCGCTGAAGGCCAGCGGTTCCGCCTCGCCGGCCGTCGGTGGTGGCGGGGTGACGCCGGCGACCGGCTCCGGTGTCTCGGCCGCCGGCTCAACCGCGTCCTGAGGAGCAGCGGCGGGCCCCGGGTGCTCACCCGGCTCTCCGGCAAGCTCGCCGAGGTCGGCGAGGAGCGAGCTGACCTCGGTGCGGAAGAGATCCCGGCCTCGCGAGCTCGCTGCCGAGCGCTTGTTCGCCATGACCGCTCAACTTACCCCCAAAGGGGTCCGATCTGGCGGCCTGTTTTCGACGTGTGACGAGATGGCAGCGGTGGAGATCCGATGCCCAGCCGTCCCGACGTCCTCGGCGTAGCCCGGGCTGGCCACGGCAGCGGATTCTGCTGCAGCCGGCGCGGGACCTGTCATGCCCGTACGGCGGCCCCCCCCGCGCCCAGCCGATGACACCGGCGGCGAGGAAGGGCGGCCGCGGCTGGTCACCCGGCCGGTTCGGGGACCTCGACCACGTGGATGTCGCGCAGGTTGCGCAGCTGCTGGGCCACGTCCAGGCCGTAGCCGACCACGAAGCGGTCGGGGATGTCGAAGCCGCGGAAGTCGATCTGGACCTCGCGCATCCGGTGGCTGCGCTTGTCGAGCATGGACACCAGCCGGAGCGAGCGGGGGTGATGGGTGGCCAGGTGCTTGCGGAGGAAGGAGGTCGTCAGCCCGGTGTCGATGATGTCCTCGACCATCAGGACGTCGCGGTCCCGGAGGGTCATGCTCACGTCCTTGACCAGCTCCACCGTCCCCGAGCTGGTCGTGGCGTCACCGTAGGAGCGGCAGGCGACGAACTCCAGCTCGACGGGGATGGTCAGCGCCCGGGCCAGGTCGGCGGTGAAGAGGATCGAGCCCTTGAGCACGCAGATCAGGACGAGCGGCTGGTCCAGCACTCGGTATGCCGCGTCGATCTCGGCCGCCAGCTCGCCCACCCGCCGCTGGATCGCGTCGCACTCGATGAGCACGTCACCGACGGTGAGGTTGCCGACCTGGGTCACGCGCTGAGTGTAGCGGCGGGGTTGGGGGGTCCCGAGCCGCGGCCGTCCGGCGCCCGCCGGACGGTGGGTGCGCCGCTCAGCGATCCAGTTCGGCCCAGCGGTCGTAGAGATCGGCGAGCGCTCCGGTGAGGCGGTCGTGCTCGCGACCGACCTCGGCCCCGACCGCGGGGTCCGAGAAGGTGGCCGGGTCGAGCAGGCGCCGCCGGGTCTCTGCCAGCGCCGCCTCGACCTCGGCGATCTCGGTCTCGAGGCGGCGGCCGGCGGCGGAGAGGGAGCGGGCCGCGGCGCGCTCCTTGCGCCCGGCGGCGGCCGCCTGCGGAGCGGCCGGCGGCGGCCCGTCGCCACCCCCGGGCGCACGGCCCGGGGGCGCCGGGTCGGGCACCCCCGCGGCGCCCCTGACCGCCGGCCGGCGCTCGCGCTGGCGGTCCTCCAGCAGGGAGGTGTAGCCGCCGACGACCTTGCGAACCCTCCCTCCCGCCTCGATCGCCCAGGTCTCGGTGGCCAGGGCGTCGATCAGCGCACGGTCGTGCGACACGAGGACCAATGCGCCCGGGTACTTGCGGAGGGCTCCCTCCAGCACCTCCTGGGCGGGCAGGTCCAGGTGGTTGGTCGGCTCGTCGAGGAAGAGCAGGTTGGTCGGCTCCAGGGCGAGCTTGCCCATCAGCAGCCGGGCCCGCTCGCCTCCCGAGAGGTCGCCCACCCGGCGATTGACCTCGTCTCCCGAGAAGAGGAGCGCGCCCAGCATGTTGCGGCCCCGCTCCGGACCGATGGGATGGTCGGCGAGAAGGTCCTCGATCACCGTGCTGTCCTGATTGCTCGCGAAGCTCTGGGCGTCGGTCACCTGGCCGCGGCCCAGGTCCTGGCGGTAGAGGCGGAACACGGTCCGCGGGCCGAGGTCCACCCGGCCTCCGAGCGCGGGGAGCTCGCCGGCGAGGGTGTGGAGGAGCGTCGACTTCCCGCTCCCGTTGGCCCCCACCACGGCGATCCGGTCCCCGGGGGCGAGGGTCAGGGGCGGCAGCTCGAGGAGCGCGGCCTCCCGCCCCACCACGAGCCCCGCCGCCTTGAGGGTCACGCGCGAGGAGGGGGCGGTCGCGAAGCGGAGCCGGGGCCTCCGGTCGTCGGGCGGCGCCGCCACGCGGGGCAGGCGGTCCAGCTTGGTCTGCCGTCCCCGGGCCTCGCGGGCACGCTGGCCGGCGCGGTAGCGGCGGATGAATTCCTCCTGATGCCGGATGTGGTCCTGCTGCTCCTCGAACTCCTTGAGGCGCCGGGCCCTGCGCTCCACGCGCAGCCGGACGTAGGCGCTGTAGTTCCCGGGGTACTCCTCCGCGGTGCCGTGGTTGAGCTCCAGAACCCCGGTGCAGACGTGGTCGAGGAAGCGGCGGTCGTGGGACACCAGCACGAAGGCCGTGCTCACCCCGGCCATGAAGTCCTCCAACCACTCGATCCCCTCCAGGTCGAGGTGATTGGTCGGCTCATCAATCAAGAGCATGTCGGCGTCCGCCACCAGCAGTTTGGCCAGCTCCACACGTCGCTGCTGGCCCCCGGAGAGCTCCGCAGGGTCCCGCCCCCGCTGCTCCTCGTCGATCCCGAGCCCGCCGAGCGCCTCACGCGCCCGCGCCTCCAGGTCGTAACCACCGGCCGACTCGTAGCGATGCTGGAGGTCTCCATAACGGCTCAAGTGGCCCTCGAGCTCCGGCCCCTCCCGGCTCATCGCTCTCTCCAGGAGGGAGAGCTCGCGTCGCATCGCCGCCAGGTCGGTCCGCGACGCCATCACCTCCTCCAGGACGGTCTTCGCCACCGGGACGGGCGCGTCCTGGGGGAGGTGGGCGCTGCGCAGCCCGCGCTGGCGGTCGATCTGACCCTCGCTGGGCTCCAGGTCGCCGGCCAGGACGCGGAGCAGGGACGACTTCCCGGCCCCGTTGGCGCCGACCACCGCGAGCCGGGATCTGCGCTCCAGGCGCAGGTCGAGGCCGGAGAAGATGGTGTCGGCGCCGTAGGCGACGGCGAGCTGCGAGACGGTCACGAGCGGCATGGTCCGGCGACATGCTGGCACAGCCCCACGTGCCGACTGCGGGGGCGCCGGCGCGCGCCGCTACCATCGCCCCGACCATCAAACGGAGGAGACGATGACCGGCCCCGACTACGTCCACGGCTACTCGGGCAGGGAAGCCGAGCGCCTCACCGACCAGGCGGACACCCTCGCCGCCCTGCTCCACGATGGCGTGGCCTTCCCGGCCGGCGCCAGCCTGCTCGAGCCCGGCTGCGGCGTCGGCTCTCAGACGGTCCACCTCGCCGCGCGCAGCCCCCGCGCTCGCATCGTCGCGGTGGACATCTCGGAGACATCCCTCGCCGAGGCGCGTCGCCGGGTGGCGGACGCCGGGCTCACCAACGTCACCTTCCAGCAGGCGGACATCCACCGCCTGCCCTTCGACGACCAGTCCTTCGACCATGTCTTCGTCTGCTTCCTGCTCGAGCACCTGGCCGAGCCGGAGCTGGGTCTGGCCGAGTTCCGGCGGGTGCTCAGGCCCGGGGGGAGCCTCACCGTCGTGGAGGGTGACCACGGGTCGGCCTACTTCCATCCCGAGAGCGAGGCGGCGCACCGGGCCATCGGCTGTCTGGTGGAGCTCCAGGCTCGTGCCGGGGGCGACAGCCTGATCGGCCGCCGCCTGCATCCGCTGCTCACCGCTGCGGGTTTCCGTGGGGTGCGGGTCGAGCCGCGCATGGTCTATGTGGATGGCTCCCTTCCCCACCTGGTCGACGGCTTCACCCTGAAGACCTTCACGGCCATGGTCGAGGGCGTCCGAGCGGAAGCGCTGGGGCAGCACCTGATCTCGGAGGAGGAGTGGGTGCGGGGGGTCGCCGACCTGCACCGCACGGCCGAACCGGACGGCGTCTTCTGCTACACGTTCTTCAGGGCGGTGGCATCCCGGTAGCGGAGAGCCGCCTCGCGTCCTCGGCCCGCGCCGTCGCGGTCGCGCCGTCCGCCGTCCCCCCATCAGGCACGGAGGCGCTCGCCAGCGCCCCCTCCCGCGCCAGGATGCGGCGGAGGATCGCCACCGACGCCGCGTAGGTCGAGTCCATCCCGAAGTAGGAGAGCCCGCGTGCGCCGAGCGTCCGCGCCTGGGTGAAGGGCGTGTCCGAGGCGTAGTGGATGATCCCGAAGTCGAGCGGCAGCTTCGAGAAGTTGACCGGTTCCCCGGTCGGATAGCGCCCCGCCTCGCTCATCTCGTAGATGGCGTTGCAGTAGGGGCCGGCCTCCATCTCCACGACCGTGAAGGCCTCTCGGTAGTAGAAGTCGAGGTAGCCGCGGTTCTGGAGAAAGGTGCTCTTGACCGACACCGCCCGCTGGTTGTCCAGGCCGCTGCCGAAGCGGATGTAGGGCGCGATGTCGGCGACCGTGAACGCGTTGTCCAGCCAGTAGGTGCAGCCGCTGTGCTCGTCGTGGACCACGCTCGAGATCATCACGTCGCCGACGTCGGCGTTGAGGGTCGCCGCCTTGCCCAGCACGTAGACGCCACGCAGCTCGGCGGCGGTCTCACCCACCTCGCGCAGGATGTTGTAGGCGGCGAGCCCCAGCGGGTAGTCGATGTTGACGATCACCGCCTGGCTGCTGCGCAGCCGGGCGGCGTCGACCGGGCCCAGCCGCGGATCGAAGTTGGCGGGGTCCAGGCGGTCGAGGGGTATCACCTGGGCGGCGACGTCCAGCGCCGTCCGACTCGCCACCCCGTGCACGCCGCGCTCCCGCTCCTCGTGACGAAGGCGGCCGCGCTCGTCGGTCGCGATGCTCCCGGTGTGGAGCCGGGCGGCGTAGTAGAGGAAGTTGTTCCAGTCGCCCTCGGCGAGTCCGGTCCGGAAGCGCTCCAGCTCGCGGCCGAGGTCGACCGGTCCGCGAGCCTCCACCATCTCGACGAGCGCCCCCTCGTGGTGCCGTGCCACCCCGGTGACGAGGTTGGCAAGGCTGTGCGAGTTGCTGCTCACGAAGTAGATGGGACGGTCGAGCAGGGATTGGCTGCGCATCGTCCCGGTCACCTGCTGCCACCAGCGGCGGGTCACCCGCGCGTACCCGACCTGGGTGCCGCCCAGCATGCGCACCCGGATCGACTTCTTCCGGGTCGCGATCAGGCGGAGGCGCTCACCGAACGCCGCACCCCAGATCTCCTGGAGCTGCGTCCAGTCGTCCTCGCGTCCCCCGCAGACGCTCGACAGCCATGCCGGCGCCGGCTCGTCGGGGATCGCGGCGGCGCCGAGCGAGGTGCGGAGCTTGTTCCACTCGATCTGGAAGGCGACCAGGGTGGGGATGAGGTCGTCGACGTCGGTCTCCGACGCGATCAGCACGGCGAGCGTGCCCTCGCCGTCGTCGTACCAGCGCCGGCGTCGCCCCGGTGCGGACGCCTCGGCCCAGTCGATGAGCTGGAAGTCGTTGCGGGCAAAGACCTCGATGGCCTGGCCCATGACCACCCGCTCCGCCCGCATCACCGAGGCCGGCAGTCGGCGCGCCGCGTAGAGGAAGGCGCCGAGATCCGGCTCGGAGGAGGCCGCCAGGCTGTGCAGGCTCGATCCCATGGCCCGATGCGAGGCCTCGAGCACCCGCAGAGGGGTCTCGCCGGAGGAACGGAGCAGCGTCGTGTAGGTGCGGTGGTAGACCTCGACGGCCTCGGCCATGGTCGCCTCGCTGCCGGTGGGGGTGGGCTGGACCGGGTCGTCCGGACCGGACGAGGGAGGCTCGGGGGTGCGGAGCGGCATCGGTCCATTCTGGCGCACACCGGCCGCGGTCTCGGGCCGGAGGCGGAGGTGCAATCCCTATCCTTGGGCGCATGGGACGCATCGCCGTGACCGGTTCGGTCGCTTTCGACACGATCATGGTC
>JBEKAP010000066.1:0-10072 GCA_050015875.1 Candidatus Dormibacteria bacterium
ATCGTCGTTGAGGATGCCTTCGACGGGAGCGCTCCGAGCCGTCTCTGGCCGACGGGCTCGACGAGCGGCGCCCTGGTGACCGCTCTTGCCTGGGACGGCACCAACCGGATCGTCTTCGTGACCCCCGAGGGGATCGACGCGGTGGACCTGGATTCCCAGTCGTCCCAGCTGTACCCCTTCCCCGCCGGGGGCTCGGCCTCCGGCGTGGTGCTCGCCCCGAACGGCCAGGACGCCTTCCTCCCTGCGGCGGATGTCGCCGGCCCCGCGGGATCGGAGGCGACGGCGTCGCCGGCCGGCTCGGTCACGCCCTCCCCATCGCCGTCGCCCTCCGCCTCTCCCTCCGCGGCCGCCTCCCCGGCCGCCACCTCCCCGGAGGCCACCACGGCCCCCACCTACATGCCGACGGCCGAGGACGGCTGGCTGGTGACGCTCTCGACGGCGGACGGGCAGCTGCCGGCCCCGACCCAGCTGCCGGGAAGCGTCAGCGGGGTGGTGGCCTTCAGCGCTGCCGCGGATGAGGTCGCGTGGGTGGATGTGAGTGGCGGCGCCGGCACCGTCCTGGAGGCCCCCGTCAGCGACCCGACGACGATCACGCCGATCCCCGGCGCCCCCACCGAGGGGATCGAGGCGCTGGCCCTGGACGCCCACGGGGCGACCGTCGCATACGCCTTCGACCCGGGTGGCATCGAGGTCGAGACCGCGACCGGGTCGATTCTCGGGACCACCCCTGACGAGGCCAGCTCCCTCGCCTTCTCCGGCGACGGGACCCAGCTCGCCTTCGTGGCGGCCGGGAGCCTCGACGTCGCCCAGGTCCAGACCGCCTCGACGCCTGCCGGGGGCACCTCCCTCTGCGAGGACGCGGGGCAGGTGGTGACGGAGTTCGTCAGTGACCAGGTGGCCCACGACCAGGTCGACATGGCCAACCTGAGCGCGCCCGGAGCTCCGCCGGCCGGCTCGCTGACGCCCCCATCGGTCGACCGCGGATACGTGATCAGCTCCAGCTGCGCGGCGGGGACCACGACCGGGGGGCCAACCCTCACCGCCTCCGCACGGCTCATCGTCGATCCGACCGCCACCGCCGCCGGTCAGATCAGCGACGAGACCGTCGTGCTCGGAGAGAGCGACGGCGCCTGGCTGGTGACAGGGCTCACCGTGCCCGCTCTCCACACCCAGGGAAGCGGGCCGCATGTCCTCGGCGTCAGCGCGACGCCGCCGGTGACGGGGTCGGTCAACCCGGAGAGTGTGGTGACCGTCAGCTTCGACTCCGACCTGGACACCTCGAGCGTCGGCGCCACCAGCCTCTGGCTGGAGACCGGCGACGGCCAGACGCTGGCGCTGGTCAGCCCGCCGGCATACGACCCGGACACCCGGGAGGCGACCCTGACCGTGGCCGGCTCCCTCCCCGCCGGCACCGAGGTCGTGGTCGGCACCTCGATCGCCGACATCGACGGGGGTCATCCGGCAGCCGACACCGCCTATCCGATCGGTGGCTAGCTAGAGACGGCGATGGCGGCCGCGATCGCCGCCACGTGGGCGGGGTCGCGGAGCAGGCGGTCGTACCGCTTCCTCCGCTCCTCCCACGCCTCGGCCGCGGCAACCAGCTCGGGATGGTCTTCGATGAAGTGGGTCGTGTAGCGACCCGCCTGGAAGTCGGGGGAGTCGAGAATGGCCAGGTGGAAGGCGATGTTGGTCCGGATGCCCGTGATGGCGTACTCGACGAGCGCACGGCGCATCCTGCCGATGGCCATCTCGCGAGTCGGTCCCCAGACGATCAGCTTGGCGATCATCGGGTCGTAGCGGGGCGAGACGATCCCGGGGCCGGCGAGCGCGGCGTCGACGCGGACCCCGGGGCCGGAGGGCTCGTGATACCCGGTCACCCGACCCGGCGAGGGCAGGAATCCATTCGCGTAGTCCTCGGCATTGATCCTGCATTCGATGGCGTGCCCACGGGGCTCGAGGTCCTCCTGGCGGAGCTGGAGGCGCTCACCGGCCGCGATCCGGAGCTGCTCGGCGACCAGGTCCACCGAGTACACCGCCTCGGTGACCGGATGCTCGACCTGCAGCCGCGTGTTCATCTCGAGGAAGAAGAACTCACCCCTCGAGTAGATGAGCTCCACCGTTCCTGCGTTCACGTAGCCGACCGCGCGCGCAGCGGTGACCGCGACCTCGCCCATCCGCTGCCGGGTGGCCGGGTCGATGACCACCGAGGGCGACTCCTCGAGGATCTTCTGGTGACGGCGCTGGATCGTGCACTCCCGCTCCCCGAGATGGATGACATTGCCGTGGGAGTCGGCGAGCACCTGGACCTCGATGTGCCGCGGCTCCTCCACGTAGCGCTCGAGGAAGACGGTGGCGTTGCCGAAGGCGCGCTCCGCGGTGGAGCGCGCGGCTTCCAGACCGCTCCGGAGCTCCGCGGGGTCGCGGGCCACCCGCATCCCGATGCCGCCGCCCCCGGCGGAGGCCTTGATGAGGACCGGGTAGCCGATCTCTCCGGCGACCCTCGCCGCCTCCTCCGGGTCGCTGATGGCCCCACTTCCGGGCACGACCGGTACGCCCGAGGCCAGCATTCGCTCGCGCGCCGGCACCTTCTCCCCCATCGCGGCCATCGCCTCGGGAGGCGGGCCGATGAAGGCGATGCCGGCGGCGGCGCAGGCGCGGGCGAAAGCCTGGTTCTCGCTGAGGAAGCCGTAGCCGGGGTGAATCGCCTCGGCCCCGGTGTTCCTCGCGGCCTGCACGATCCGCTCGATGTCGAGATAGGACTGGGACGGGGCGGCGGGGCCGATCTCCACCGCCTCGTCGGCGAGGATGGTGAACGGGGAGCCACGGTCGGCCTCGCTGTGGACGGCCACGGACGCGATGCCGAGGTCGCGGCAGGCACGGATCACCCGGAGAGCGATCTCACCCCGGTTGGCGACGAGGACCTTGGAGAACACGGCTCCATGGTGCCATCCGGGACGGTGGGGCCGGGCTGGCGCCGCGTCGCCGTGGGTGACCCCGAGGCTCCTCCTCACCGGGGTGCCATCATGGGGCAAACCGGATCTGGAGCAGGAGGCCACACCATGCCGCGAGACCGAGACGAAGCGTGGCACGAGGTGGGCCGGAATGCGGCTGAGCTCGGCGCTCGGCTCCGCGAGCACTTCGAGGCGCAGCGGAGCGTGGAGCGGCCCCGGCCTCCCGTCGAGTCCGCTCTCGAGGTCATGGCCCGCCAGGCAAGGATCGCGCTCGACGCGACGTCTGAGGCGCTCCGGGACCAGGAGATGCGCGACCACGCGCTGCGGACGTCGCGAGCCATCGCCGATGCCCTCGAGGTGTCGGTCGCCAGCCTGCGCGGCGAGGTCAAGCAGGCGCGCAAGCGCGCGCCCAAGCGCCACGACCGGTAGTCGCGGGACGCCTCCGGTCGTCTCGATCCACCGGCCCGGCGCGTAGCATCGGCCTCGATGCAGTACCGGCGCCCCTCGCCCCGCATGTGGCTGGCCCGACAGACGGTGCTCGGCCTGACCTCCGCCGGCCTGGCGGCGATCCTCGGGGCTTCGGGCGGTCTGCTCTGGGGGCGGGCCGGTGCCCTGGTCGGGATCGGGGCCGCCCTCGCGCTGGCCATCGGCTCATGGCTCGTCGAGCGCGGCCGGTATCGCTCGTGGGGGTACCTGGAACGGGACGAGGACCTGGTGGTACGCCGCGGGCTGCTCTTTCACCGCCTGACCGTGGTCCCCTTCGGGCGGATGCAGTTCGTGGACGTCACCGCCGGCCCTGTCGACCGCCTCTTCGACCTGGCCACCGTCCAGCTCCACACCGCGGCCGCCGCCACCGACGCCCGGATCCCCGGGTTGCGCAGTGTCGACGCCGCCCAGCTGCGCGACCGCCTTGCCACCCTTGGCGAGGCACGGGCGTCGGGGCTCTGACCAGTTCTGATGCCGCCCCTCGCCTCCTCTCAGGCCCCCGCACTCACGGGCGTCTGGTGCCGGCTCCACCCTCTCTCCCCGGTCGCCAGGATCGGCATCACCCTCGGAGGGTTGCTGGTGCTGGGGGGCTACCTGGTCTCCGGGGACCAGAGCTCGTCAGGGAGGACGATGGACACGCTGCTGGTCGCAGCGTTGGCGGTGCTCCGGTCGGTGGCCGCCGTGGTCTCGTGGCTGGTCACGCGCTGGAGGGTCGTCGGGGACGAGCTCCAGATCGACACCGGACTGGTGTACCGCCAATCGCTCCGCTTTCCGCTCCGGCGGGTCCAGGCTGTGGACGTCGTCGCGCCGCTCACCGCCCGCATCCTGGGGCTCGCCGAGGTGCGGGTGGTCTCCGCCGGGACCGGGCACCGGCAGCACGGGCGGCTGGCCTACCTGAGCAATCAGGACGCGACGGCGGTGAGAGCACAGCTGCTCGCCCTGGCACATGGGCTCGCGGCCGAGACCCCCGAGCCGCCCGCACTGCCCCTCTTCCGGGTTGACAACGGCCGGTTGATCGCGGCGAGCCTTCTCCGGGGAGCCTGGCTGCTCGTGCTCGTGCTCGTCGCCGTGGGAGCCATCGTCGCCGCCGCCGATCCGACCGGAAGCGGCGCCGCCGCTCATCAGGGTGGGGCGGGAGCCGCCACCTCACTGATCAGCGGGATCGCGACCGGCCTCTTCGCCCTCGCCCTGGACGCGGCCCGCTCGGTGAACGGCGACTTCGACTTCACCATCGGCCAGGCGCCGGACGGTCTGCGCCTCCACCGGGGCCTCCTTCAGAAGCGCCACGAGACCATTCCCTACGGGCGCATCCAGGCGGTGCGGCTGGTGCGGCCGCTGCTCTGGCGGCCCTTCGGCTGGGCCCGGGTCGAGCTGGACGTCGCCCGTCAGCCCGAGGCCCGGCGGCAGGGGGAGGCACGCCAGCTGGCCCACCTCCTGGCCCCGGTCGCCACCCTGGACCAGGCCCGGTGGCTGGTCGCCCAGGTCGCGCCGGGCGCTCCCGCCACCCTGCCCCGGGCCGGGGCGCCGCCCCGACGGGCATGGTTTCGAGCCCCGCTCTCGTACCACCACCTCGCCGCCTGGCACGACGACCGGTGGCTGGTCACCCAGACCGGGCGGGTGCGCCCAGCGACGGTCATCGTGCCCCTGGAGAAGGTCCAGAGCATCCGGCTCGCCAGCGGACCGCTGCTGCGAGCGCTCCACCTCGCCAACCTGAGGGTCGACACCGCGGGACGGCGATGGGTGGCAGCGGCCCTCTGCCGCGACGCGGACGATGCGGCGGCGCTCGTCGACCAGCTCGGAGGCCTCGCGTGGCGAGCCCGGCGGCTCAGTTGGTGACGGTCACCGGGGTGCCCAGCGGGGTCCACGTGTAGAGCCACTGCATCACCACGGTGGGGAAGTGGATGCAGCCATGGCTGGCGTAGTCCTGGGCCACCTCGTTCTCGCTGCCCGGACCGAAGGCGTTCTGGTTTTCCCAGTAGGCGTCGTGGAGGAAGTACCCGTCGGCAAACTCCAGGACCCACTGCACGACAGTCGTGGGATACCAGTCGGGTGACCCCGGCGGCCAGGGGGAGACCATCGTGAAGGGCGAGGTCTTGTAGAAGACCGAGAAGTCCCCGGTCGGCGTGCGCAGGCCCGGACGACCGGTGGTGACCGGGCTGGCGCTGACCACGCAGCCGTTGTCGTAGAAGACGGCCTGCTGAAGGCTGAGGCTGATGGTGATGGCCTTCCCCGGGCCGGTGGCGTAGCCGCACTGGTTGGCCGCCAGCTCCGCGGTGAGAGAGCTCTGGAGGACGGTCACCTGGGCCTGGAGGGCGCTCATCTGGTCGTAGGTGGTGTCGGCGAGGAACCCCTGATCCGCCGCCTGGTACTGGGCCTGCAGGCTCGTCGAGTTGGGGGTGTCCTCCGCCGAGGCCTGGTCCGCGAGCAGCATCAGAGGCCGCATCTCGCCGTTCAGCTGGTTGTTGAGGGCGACCAGCTGGTCGAACTGCTGGAGCGCCGTGTAGAGCTGACCCGCGGTCTGGGTGGTGTCGGCGCCGCTCGCCACCTCGCCCTGGAGCTGGCCGGCCAGGGTGGCGATGTCACCCGGGTCGAGGTCGTCGTTGCCCGCGGTGGTGAGCGCCGTGCCGGCCTCGGAGATGAGCGCGGCCGGGCCGCCGGCGGTGGCGACGTCGGCCTGTATCGCGGCCTGCTGCTGGACCGCCACCACCGCGGTTCGGGTGGCGTCGAGCTGCTGCTGCCAGGCGGCGGCGAGGTGCACCAGCTGATCGGGGGTGGTGGCCCCCCTCAGCTGGGCCGGCCAGCTCTGACCGGCCGAGATCTCGGAGGCGGTCATGGAGCCCCGATCCTGGGCCAGCTCCGTCTGCCAGTCGGTCAGCACGAGCTGAGCCTGGTCACGCTGGACGGCCATCGCCGCCGCGTAGGCGGCGTTCGTCGCGTCCGTCAGCGTCGTCAGCAGGCTCTGCCCCGTCGTGGTCCACCACGCTGGGGACCACCACTCGTCGACGGGCCGCTGCCGGCGCAGCCGGCTCCGGAGCGGCGCGATGCTGGTCGCGGGCACCCCGACGGCGAGGTCGTGGGCCCATGTCCGCTGCAGGCTGGCCGCCTGGGCATCGAAGGTGGTCCTGCGCTGCGATCCGACCACGCCCAGGCTGACCGCACCGGCGATCAGGCAGGCGATGAGGGCGAGGGCGGCGAGGCGGACGGCGCGCTTGGGGGTCATCGGCACTGGGGAAGGAACGTCAGCAACGCACTCGACGTTACGCGATGGGCCGCGCCGGTGCATCGAACCGGTTCTGCGGCGACCGGGGCGGCGGAGCCGTCTCCGCGCCTCACGTCACTCGATCTCCGCGATGGGGGCCTTGGGAGCGACCACGTCGCCCTCCCGCACGTGGACGGCGCCGACCGTCCCGGTGCGGTGGGCCACGATGTCGTTCTGCATCTTCATGGCCTCGAGGACGGCGACGACGTCGCCGATCTGGACCCGGTCCCCGGGTTTCACGGCGACCTTGAGGATCAGTCCCTGCATCGGGGCGATGATCGTTCCGGGGCCGGTCCGCGGCGCGCTCGAGGAGGACGGAGCGAGGGCGCCCGGGGAGACGGCGGTGCCGGCACCGAAGACCCGGACGTCGTAGGTCTGCCCGTCGACCTCGACGCGAAGCTCGCGAACCTCGACCGCCGGGTCACCGCCGGCCACCTCGGACGCGCCGGCGTCCTCTTCGGCCGGGCCCGCCCCCTCGACCTCGGAGCTGTCGGCCGCGGCCGCACCGGTCTCGTCGGCGAGATGCTCCACCGCGGCCTCACCTCGGACGGACGCGAGGAAGTCGGCACCGAAGAGCGCGTAGGTGACGAGCGCCTCCGGATCGTCGCGGACACCCTCCCGCGCCAGATCGCGGGCCGCGGCCGGCAGGCCCGGCTCCAGCAGGTCGGCCGGCCGGCAGGTGATCGGCTCCTCGCGCCCATTGACCAGCTCACGGACGTCGGGGTCGATCGCCTCCGGCGGAGTGCCGAAGAAGCCGAGGCAGTAGTCCTTGATCTCCTGGCTGATGGTCGCGTAGCGGTCGCCCTCGAAGACGTTGTAGACGGCCTGGGTGGTGATGACCTCGGGGAGGGGGGTCACGAGCGGCGGGTTGCCGAGCTCGTGGCGCACCCGGGAGATCTCCGCCTCCACGTCGGGCAGGCGGTCGAGGGCGCCGCGCTCGCTCAGCTCAGCGAGACCGTGGCCCATCGCGGAGGCGGGCAGGAGCCCCCGGAGTGCCGAGACGTCGAGCCGGAAGAGCGCGGGGTCGACCGAGTCCGAGTAGAGAGGCGCGATCTCGTCGAGGAAATGGGCGACGCGGATCACCGGCTCCATCTCGATCGCGGTGGCGTCGTCGGTGCCGGCGAACCCGGCGATCACCGCCTCGGCGGGAGGGTTGGCGGCTCCGCCGCCCAGGGGGGAGACCGAGACGTCGACGCGGGTGGCCCCCGCCCGGTGAGCCGCCTGGTAGGCGAGCACTGCCTGCCCCGTCTGGGCGCAGAAGCTGGCGGTCACGGGCAGGGAGGCGGCCTCGCCGGCAGCGGAGACCAGGGCCGCCGCGCGGGCGGCACCGGTCGCCCCCAGCGGATCGTGGAGGCAGACCGCGTCGCAGCCCAGCCCGGCAAGGCCGCGGGCCACCGCTGCCAGGGCCGCCACGGGAGCGTCGGAGCAGACCACCACGCCCTCGACCACGGCCCCGGCGGCCTTGGCGGCGCGGACCGCGGTGGCCAGGTTGGCCACATCGTTGAGCGGGTCGAGGAGGCGGAAGACGCGGATCCCGGCCTCGGTGGCAAGCCGGACGAAGGCCTCGACCACGTCGTCGGGGAGGTGACGGTGGGCCACCAGCATCTGCCCGCTGAGGGTGGCCATCAGCGGCGTCCTCGGGGCGGCCGCGGCCAGCGCCCTGAGCCGCTCGAAGGGGTCCTCGCCGAGGAACCTGAGCTGGGCCTCGAAGGTCGCCCCGCCGAAGACCTCGAGGGCGGAGAAGCCACAGGCGTCGAGAAGCCCCGCGGCCCGCACCGCGTGGCGCCGGCGGAGGCGGCTCAGCATGAGCGCCTGCTGCCCGTATCGCAGGGAGGTTTCGGCGAGCTCCAAGCGCGGCATGACCGAGCGATTGTATGGGGGACGGGGTCCTGCAGAGATCGAGACGAACAACTGGTTCGCGCCGATCGGTGAGCTTCAGGAGGCCCCGGGGCGGGAGGCGCACGGCTGCCAGGTGCCTGACGGAGCGAAGACGTAACCACGGGGCGGCGGCGCCGTTCCACCTGCGAAGCCCGTCACGCGAGGAACCGTACCGATGCTCCGCAGAGCGATCACCACCGCCAGCTGCCTGGTCGCCGCGGCCACAGCGCTCAGCGCCTGCTCCCCGTCGCCGGCCTCCCCGACGGCCACCTCACATCCGTCGGCGTCCGGTCGCGCTGCGCGCACACCATCACCGACGCCGGCACCGGTGCCGCGAGGGCCGTTCGCCGTGGTGGTGACCAACGACCAGCGCACCGGCACCACCTACGAGGTGATGCTCATCAACGATCAGGCGCAGATCGTGGCCCACGTCGCCGCCGCTCTGCCCGGCCTGCAGCCGAACCAGACGCTGAGCCTCCCCCTGGTCAGCGCCTCCGACACCAGGGTCTACTACCTGAACGGCAACACCGACGTGGACTCGCTCTCACCCTCGGGAGCGACCGCCACGGCGACGCAGATCACCGACGGTTCATCCATGGAGGTCGCCTTCGCGGTGGACCCCGAGAGCCAGCGGATCGCCATCGCCGAGATCAGCGAGGAGACCGACGGCACCGATGACACGGGCGAGGGGTACGTCGAGAATCTCTCCGGCGGCGGCAGCCCGGTCACCCTGTGGCAGAACGATGGGAGCTACGCGCTGCGCTGGCCGGCCGGATGGGCTGGGACGTCGCTGATCGACTACATCACGTCGGGGATGGGGCAGCAGTGCGGTGGCGATTGCGGGTCTGAGGAGGTGAACTCGTACCACGTCGTCGACCCGACCACCGGGGACGCCACCGCCACAGTGTGCCAGACACCTGCTTCGCAGCCCTCGTACGGAACACCCAACGCCACCATCACGAGCGACAGCCTCGATGGCCTGCCCACAGCGGCCGGGACCGCTTGCGAGGTGTTTGCGGACAGCTACGACGGGAACGGTAGGTACTCCGGAGAGACGGACTCTGTCGAGGCGGTCGACTGGACGGGGACTGCCACGAGTTTCATCCAGTTTCCGACCAACCAGGGCGGGAACAACGAGCTGTACGGCTGCTTCCTCTCCCCCGACGGTTCGCGGATGGCCTGCACCGCCGGCTCCAACAACGCGCTGGCGCTGCTGAGCAGCGGTGGGACGATCACCAACACCGGGCACCAGTACGCGAACATCCTCGGCTGGATCGACGCCACCCACCTTCTGGTCGACGTCGACAGCGGCGATCTCGGGGTGCTCGACCCCGATACGGGAGTCCTCACGAGCGTCGCGGTGCCTCAGGCCAACCAGGTCTCCATGGCGGCGACGCTCCCCGGCGCGCTCTGACCGGCCCGGTCCGGGGTCGGACGGCTCAGGCCTGCTACCGCCCGTCGTCACCCGCGAGGTCGAAGCCCTCGGGGAGCTGCACCC